>NZ_JBIVNJ010000005.1:0-234331 GCF_044753585.1 Streptomyces sp. NPDC088354
GACGTCATCCCACAGCAGGTCAGGCATCACGCCATGCTGCCTTGCCACTCACCGAAACGCAGCCCGATTCCCTTGACGAAACCCATAGGGGCACCCCCCCGGGCACCGCCGACCTCGCCGCGCTGCGCCCTGCGGCACCCGGGGGTTTGAATGGGAGGGAAGTCCAGGAAAGCGGGCGCATGGGTGAGCACGCACACCGACCTCCGCAATCTCGACACGCCGCACGACAGCGGCGCCGTGCTCGTGGTCGACGGGCACGGCAGCGTCGTCATGTGCAGCGAGGCGGTGCGCGAACTCACCGGTCTGAGGCCCGAGGCCGTGTGCGGCCGCCCGATCGCCGACCTGCTGGCCGACGCCGGCCTGTGGCCCCTGGCGGGGTCGCACGGCGATGTGGAGCTGCGCCGCGCGGACGGTACGACGGTCATGGTCTGCATGGAGACGCGGCGCATGCGGGCGCCCGGCGGCGGGGGACTCATGGTGGCCATCACGCCCCTGTCGCTCGCCATCCGCCGCCAGGAGGACCAGGCGCTGGTCAGGGCCCTGTTCCGGCAGCAGCGGGTGGGTCTGGCGATCCACGGCATGGATCTGACCACGACCCGCCTCAACCTCGCCCCGCACACCCTGGGCCATGCGCCGGTCGGCGCCGGCACCGCGGCGTTCGCCCACGGAGTCGAGGACGAACTGATCCCCCCGGACGCCGAGGCGGTGCGCGCACAGCTGCGGCGCGTGGTGGAGACGGGCGATCCGATGGTCGACTGGGTGCACAGCGCCCGGCTGCGGAGCGCGCCGGAGCGGGAGCGGGCGCTGTCGTTCTCCGCCTTCCGGCTGCACGCGTCCACAGGCCGCCCCATCGGTGTCGCGATGGTCTTCACCGACGTCACGCAGGAACACGCGGCGCGTGAGCGCATGTCGCTGCTGCAGGCCGCCGCCGAACGGATCGGCCGCAGCCTGGCCGTCCCCACCGTCGCCCGGGAGCTCGCGGACGTCCTGGTCTCGCGGGGGTTCGCCAGCCTGGCGGCCGTGGACCTCACACAGGGTGTGCTGATCGGCCAGGAACCCGGCGAGGCGGGGCCGGGGGCCGGATTCCAGCGGGTCGCCGTGGCCTCCTCCGACGGGCGCTGGCCGCCCGACGTCCACCCGCTCGGTGCCACGTTCGAGGTGCCCGGCGTGGCGGCGGAGCACGTCCGCCGGGGCACGGCCGGACTCCTGCCGCACCTGGACCAGTGGCGGGACGGCCCGGGACTCCGCTCGGAAGAGGCCCAGGTGCTGCTGCCGGAGGCCGCCGAGTCGTTCCTCGTGGTGCCGCTGAGCGCCCGCGGCCTGGTGCTGGGCACCCTGATGCTGTGGCGCACGCGCGCCGTCGCCCCTTTCGGACAAGGGGACGCCGCCCTCGCGGAGGAGATCGCCTCGCGGACCGCCCTCGGCCTGGACAACGCCCGCCGCTACACCCGTGAGCACCGCACCGTGGAAGCGCTGCAGCGCAGCCTGCTGCCGCCGGCCGTGACCGAGACCCGCGCGGCGCGGACCGCCGGGAGCTACGTCCCGGCCGGCAGTACGGAGGGTGTCGGCGGCGCCTGGTTCGACGTCATCCCGCTGTCCTCCTCGCGGCTGGCGTTCGTCATCGGCGACGTGACCGGCCACGGCCTCAACGCCGCGGCCACCATGGGCCGGCTCCGCACCGCGGTGCAGACGCTGGGCGACCTCGACCTGCCGCCCGGTGAACTCCTCGCCCACCTGGACGACCTGGTGGTCCGGCTCGGCGACGTGGAATTGCCGCCCGAGGACGGCCCCGGGGACGCCCCGCCCACGGCGACCGGGGCGACCTGCCTGTACTGCGTGTACGACCCCGTGGCGGGCCGCTGCGACATGGCCAGCGCCGGGCACCCGCCGCCGGTCTTCGCCGCCCCAGGCGCCCCCGCCGAGGTCGTCGACGTCAAGCCCGGGCCGCCACTCGGGGTGGACAGCCTGCCCTTCGAGCCGGTGGGGTTCGAGATCCCGCCGGGCAGCATGCTCGCCTTCTACAACCTGCCGTTGCTGTCGCAGCCCGACGGCACCCCGGCGGAGCGCCTGACCCGCATGCGCGCCGTTCTCTCCGCCGACGCGGCGGAGGGCGCCACGCCCACCCGCACGGGCCGCACGCTGCTGGACGACCTGCTCCCCGGGCCGCCGGACGACGACGTGACCCTGCTCGTCGCCCGCATGCGGCCGCTGCCCCCCGACGCCGTGGCCACCTGGCGGTTCCCCGCCGATCCCGCGGTGGTCGCCGAGGCCCGCACGGCGGTGGAAGCACAGCTGGAGCACTGGGACCTGACCTACCTGGCGTTCCCCACCGAGCTGATCACCAGCGAGCTCGTCACCAACGCCATCCGCTACGGCGGCGCCCCCGTGGCGCTGCGCCTGATCCGTGACGAAAACCTGGTCTGCGAGGTGTCCGACGCCAGCCAGACCCAGCCGCGGCTGCGCAGGGCGCGGCTGTCCGACGAGGGAGGGCGCGGCCTGTTCCTGATCGCGCAGCTCTCCAGCCGCTGGGGGAGCCGCTACACGGACACCGGCAAGACGATCTGGGCGGAGCAGCCTCTGGGGGACGCCGGGCGGTGACCGCGGCGTTCACCATTGCGGGTGAAACGCGCGGACCCGCGCCCCGGGCGGCCCGGGTTTCGCGGGGCCGGGAGGTTCCCTCGTAGGAAGAACACAAGGGGGTCCCCATGCGGCCTGACGCCTGCACCCGCCGCCCCACGCGGCGTGGCACGTGGTGCGCGGCGGTCCTGGTCGCCCTGCTCGCGCTCGTTCACGCCGCCCTCACGCCCGCCGGCGCGCACGCGGCCTCTCCCGGGACCGGCCGGTGCGCCGCGCCCGCGTGCGCTCCCCTCCAGCCGCTGGCCGTCCCGGCCGACAGTGGGCACCACGGGGGCGGCCCCGACTCCTGCCGGGTCGCCGCCCCGCACTCCCGGTACGGGCACGCGGTGCGCGACCTCGCGACGGCCCTGACGCACGACGACCGTGCCCCGGCCGCCGCGCCGGAGGGTGGCGCGTGCCGTGCCGCCACTGCCGCCGCCCAACCGCCGAACGCCCCCTCGGCGCCGCCCGTTCCGCGCTGCTGACAGGGCAGGGGCCGCTCGCCCCTGCGCGGGGGACGTGTCCCGTCCCCGGTCCGCCCGGCCTCCGTGCGCCGGGTGCCCCCTGTCCGCTTTCCGCAACGAAGGTGTCCGCCATGCCTCCTGCAGTCCAGTCCGTCACCCGCGTCCTGCGCACTGATCTCACGGCCTCGCTCGTCGTCTTCCTCGTCGCCCTGCCGTTGTGCGTGGGCGTCGCCGTCGCCTCCGGCGTCCCCGCCGAACTCGGCCTGGTCACCGGCATCGTCGGCGGCCTGGTGACCGGCCTGCTGCCGGGCAGCAGCCTCCAGGTCAGCGGTCCGGCCGCGGGCCTGACCGTGCTCGTGTACGAGGCCGTGCGGGAGCACGGCGTGGCGGCGCTCGGCGTCGTCGTCCTCGCCACCGGCGTGCTGCAACTCGTCCTGGGCGCGGCGGGCCTGGGCCGGTGGTTCCGGGCCATCTCGGTGTCGGTGGTCGAGGGGATGCTCGGCGGCATCGGCCTGATCATCATCCTCGGTCAGCTGTACGCGATGGCCGACCACGAGGCGCCCGGCTCCGGCCCCGGCAAGGTCACCGGTCTGCCCGGCCTGGTCGCCCACGTGGCGACCGAACCGCGGGCGCTGTCGGCCCTGGCCGTGGGGGTGGGGACGATCGCGGTCATCGTGCTGTGGCAGCGGCTGCCGGCCAGGGCCCGAGTGGTGCCGGGGGCGCTCGTGGCGGTCGCCGGCGCCACGGCGGCCGGGGCGCTGCTGCACCTGCCGCTGAAGACCGTCCAGGTGCGGGGAGTGCTGGACGCGCTGCGGCTGCCGGGCGCCGAGACGCTCGGCGGCCTCGCCTCGCTCGAAGTGCTCGGCACCGTCGTGGCGTTCACGCTGATCGCCTCCGCGGAGAGCCTGTTCAGCGCGGCCGCGGTGGACCGGCTGCACGACGGTCCGCGCACCCGCTACAACAAGGAGCTCATGGCCCAGGGCGCGGGCAACACCGTGTGCGGGCTGCTGGGGGCGCTCCCTATGACGGCCGTCATCGTGCGCAGCTCGGCCAATGTGCACGCCGGGGCCCGCACGAAGGCCTCCCGCGTGCTGCACGGGGTGTGGCTGCTGCTGTTCGCCGCGCTGCTGCCGGCCGTCCTGGGGTACATCCCGCTCGCCGCTCTGGCCGGTGTCCTGGTGCACGCGGGCGTTAAGCTGCTGCCGGTCGCCCAGTTGAGGGCGCTGTGGCCCGCGCACCGGGGCGAGGCCGTCGTCCTTGCGGTGACGGTCACGGCCATCGTGACGGTCAATATGTTCGAGGGCGTCCTCATCGGCCTGGGGCTCGCCGTCGCCAAGACGGCGTGGGAGATCTCGCAGGTGCACGTGGCCGTCACCGATCGCGGCCAGGGCGCCATCACCGTGCGGCTCACCGGGAACGCCACCTTCCTGCGCCTGCCGAAGATGCTCGACGCCTTGGAGGCACTGCCCGCGCACCGTCCGGTCGAGCTGGACCTGACGGGGCTGCGGCACCGGGACCACGCCAGCAGCGTCGCGCTGCGCTCCTGGGCGGAGACCCGCACCGCGCCCGGGACCGCTGCCGTACGCCCGGCACCGGCCGTCTGACCGGAGCCGGGCGGGTCAGGCGAACGGCCGTGGTGCGGTTGACGCGGCCGGTGCACCGGCGGAGCGTGGCGGTACTCCCCGTGACGCCCGCCGCGCCCGCCGCGGGCAACCTGTCGACAGGGGGAACACGGGACAGGGTGACAGGGGTGACAGGGAGCGGAAGACAGCGGAAAGGGAAGGGTGGCCGCGATGGCCGACAGGAGTGCCCGGCGCATTGCGGAGTTCATCGAGCCGCTGCGCGTGAAGCCGGGGTCGGCGGTGGACCTGGCCGAGGACTTCGACCCGCGCTACAAGGCCCACCTGACCAAACCGGAGGGCGTGGAACTGCTGAAGACGGGCGTCGCACTGCTCGCCGAGTACCAGGCACGGCTGGCCGCCCAGGACACCTACGGAGTCCTGCTGTGCCTCCAGGCGCTGGACGCCGGCGGCAAGGACGGGACGATCCGCCACGTCATGAGCGGCGTCAATCCGCAGGGGGTGAAGGTCAGCAGCTTCAAGGTGCCCTCCGCCGAGGAACTGGACCACGACTACCTGTGGCGCTACGCCCGCAGGCTGCCCGCCCGCGGGGACATCGCGATCTTCAACCGCTCGCACTACGAGGAGGTCCTCGTCGTCCGGGTGCACCCGCAGGTCCTCGACCGCCAGCGGCTGCCCGGCGCCCCGCACGGAAAGGCGCTGTGGAAGCGCCGCTACCGGGAGATCAACGACTGGGAGCGCTATCTCACCGACAACGGCTTCAAGGTGGTCAAGGTCTTCCTGAACCTCTCCAAGGAGGAGCAGCGCGCCCGTTTCCTGAAGCGGATCGACCTGCCGGAGAAGAACTGGAAGTTCTCCGCGGCCGACGTCAGGGAGCGGCGCCACTGGGACGAGTACCAGGAGGCGTTCTCCGAGATGCTGTCGGCCACCAGCACCACCTGGGCGCCCTGGTACGTCGTGCCCGCGGACCGCAAGTGGTTCGCGCGGATCTGCGCGGCGGCCGTGCTCGCGCACACGCTGATGGAGATCGACCCGCAGTACCCGACGGTCGGCGCCGAGGTCCGCGAGGAACTGCGCGCCGCCAGGCGGGAACTGGAGGCGGAGGCCCCCAAGGGTGCGCCCGCCGACCCGTTCGAGGCGGACCACCCGGGGACCGGTCCCGGACGGCCTCAGTAGTGCCGGAGCGTCTTGGCGCGCTCCAGGGCGGTGTGCACCGCGGCCGACAGCGTCTCGATGTCGTACGCGCCGTAGTGGCGGCGGCCGTTGATGAAGAACGTGGGCGTCCCCGAGACGTTGCTGAGGTCGGCTGACTCGGCGTCCTCCGCGACCCGCAGTGCGACGGCGCGCGCGTCCAGGTCGCGGCGGAAGCGCTCCATGTCGAGTTCGATCGCGCCGGCGAGACGGACCAGGCCCTGGCCGTCCAGGGACTGGGGGTGGGCGAAGAGCTGGTCGTGCATCTCCCAGAAGCGCTCCTGGACCGCGGCTGCCTCCGTGGCGCGCGCGGCCAGCACGGCGTTCGGGTGCACGTCGGAGAGCGGCAGATGGCGCCAGACGTACCGGACGTCGCCGAAGTCCGCGAGCAGGTCGCGGATGACCGGCTCCGCCTCCCCGCAGTAGGGGCATTCGAAGTCCCCGTACTCGACCACGGTGACCAGGGCGTCATGGGGACCGCGGATGTGGTCCCGCTCGGGGTCCACGGGTTCGGCCAGGTCCTCCAGCTGCTCCGCCTTGCCGAGCAGCGCCCGTCGCCGCCGGGCCCGGGGCAGCCGGGCCAGTACGAGGGTGACGAGCCAGGTCAGGACGAAGGCGAGGAGCACGGCGCAGAGGATGCCGATCTTTGCCTCGGCCAGCTGCCGACCTTCGAAGGCCCGGTTGGCGATGAGCAGCGCGATCGTGAAGCCGATGCCGGAGATGGTCCCGCCGACCGTCACCGCGCCCCAGCCGACCGGGGGGCGCAGCCGTCCCCGGCTCAGCCACGTCGTCAGCGCGGAACCGCCCACCATGCCGAGCGGTTTGCCGAGCACATAGGCGACGACGATGCCCACGGTGATGGTGGAGGTGAAGGCCGCGGACAGCTGGGCGGAGTTCACGGTGATGCCCGCGTTGGCCAGGGCGAACACCGGGACGATCACGTAGCTGGTCCAGGGGTGGAAGAGCTCCTGAAGCCGCGCGTTGAGTGACACCGACATCGCCAGACCGCGGCGCGCCGAGCGTTCCAGGTCCGGCGTCGGCTGCTCGCGGAAGCGCAGGTAGAGCAGGCTGGCCCGGCGCAGGTCGTCGCCGCGGGCCGGGTAGTCGCACGCCATGAGGCCGAGCGCCAGGCCGGTCACGACCGGGTCCACACCCGACTCCAGCATCGCGAACCAGACGGCGACGCCGGTCAGCGCGTATCCGACGCCGCGCCACTCGCCGCAGACGCGCACCACGTAGTTGCCGATCAGGGTGCCCGCGACGAAGAGCCCGATCGCGGCGAACAGCGCCGGCCAGGACACCCCGCTGGTGTAGGCGACCGCGATGACGGCGAGCGCGACGAAGTCGTCGACCACGGAGGTGGTCAGCACGAAGGCCCGTGTCGCGACCGGCAGCCGCCGTCCCACCAGGGCGTACATCCCCAGGGCGAAGGCGGTGTCCGTGGAGATCACGGTGCCCCAGCCGCCCGCGCCGTACGTGCCGTGCGTGAAGGCGAGGTAGATGGCGAGCGGTACCAGCATCCCGGCCAGCCCCGCCGCCGTCGGCAGCGTGATCCGCATGCGTTCGCGGAACTCGCCGAGGTCGAACTCGCGCCGGGCCTCCAGGCCCACGATGAAGAAGAACAGCGTCATCAGGCCGCTGTTGACCCACTCCCGCAGGTCAAGGGACACCCCGTGGGACCCCAAGGTCAGCGACAGATGAGTGTGCCAGACCGAGGCGTAGTTCCCGGGCGCCGCGTTCGCCCACACCAGGGCGAGGATCGTGGCGGCGAGCAGGTAGGCCGCGCTGGCCGTCTCGGTCCGCAGGAACCGCAGCAGCGGCGCGGACGTGCCCGGACTGCGCGGTGTCTGCCCCGATGCCCGCAGGGACGAGAAGGCACTCACGCGGTCATCCTGGCACGTGCCGGGGGCTGCGGCCCGTCCTTCCGGCCAGGACGGTTCGCGCTACGCCCGGAACGGTCCCGGCGAGCGGCTGCCCGGGCGCCCGCAGCTGCCGCGTGCGACCGAGGGCGACGCGGGCGGCCGTGCGGGCTCAGCCGGAGGCGTGGCGCAGGAGCTCCCCGAGGGCGTCGAGCACGGCGTCCGGGCGTTCCTCGTGGAGCCATCCGTGCCCCGCGTCGTCGACGACACGATGGGTGCCGCGCGGCACCGACGCGGCGAGCCCCGCGTGCAGGCCGAGCTTGGCGGCGTTCATGTCCCGCACCGTCTGCTCGGACCACAGGGCCGCTTGCGTCGGGTCGACGCCCATGGCCGAGAGGACGGTCAGCGGAACGTCGGGGAGCTCCTGCGCCCGTCGGAGCTCGTCGGCGACCACGGTGTGCAGATTCCCGTCCTCCACCCACCCGGTCCGCCACGCGGTGAGGTGGTACTCGGCGAGGGCTTCACGGACACCCGGCGGCCAGGCCGCGAAGTGCCGGGCGAGCACCTCGCGCGAGCGGTCGATCTGTTCCTGCGTCGCCTCCGGCAGCTCCGCCCCCTTCATGCGCTCCAGCTTCTCGCGGACCTCGGGCGGCGCCTTTGCGTACATGTCCTCGTGGAACGGGTCCAGCAGGAGCAGGCCCGCCGTCTCGCCGGGGAACCGCTGCGCGAAACGGCGTGCGTACGCGGCTCCGAGGGAGTGGCCGACCAGCAGGTAGGGGCCCGGCACCCCCGCCGTCCGCAGCAGGTCGTGCAGTTCGCCGGAGACCTCGGTCGCCGTGCGGGGCAGGGGGGCGGGCGCGCTCCATCCCGTGCCCGCGCGGTCGTAGAGGACGCATGTGGTCGACTCGGCGACGCGGTCGTGGAGGTTGAGGTAGTCCAGGCCGACCATGCCGGCGCCGGCCAGCAGCACCACGGCCGGGCCTCCGCTGCCGGAGCGGTGCAGCAGCAGCCGGCGTCCGGCGACCTCGTGGAACCGTCCCAGCGGCGGCTGCCGGACGACGGCGGTCTCAGGACCGGCCGGTTCCTTCGGGCCGGCCGCCGTCCCGTGCGCTCGTTGTGCCATGCGGGTTGTCTCCCTCCCCGTTGCCCTCACCATCATTCTCAACTTTGAGAAAGGTATCGGACGTGAGATCGTGTGTCCATGGAACCGGTCGATCTGCTCCTGCACCCGGTGCGGCTCCGCATCGTGCACGCCCTGTCGGGCGGCCGGACGCTCACCACGACCCAGTTGTGCGGTCTGCTCCCGGACGTCTCCAAGGCCACCGTCTACCGGCATGTGGGCCTCCTGGCCGACGGCGGCCTGCTGGAGGTCGAGGGCGAGCAGCGGGTGCGCGGCGCCGTCGAGCGCCGTTACCGGCTGCACCGCGCCCGCGCAGTGGTGGACGCGAGAACGGCCGCGTCCGTCGGCCGTGACGACCACCGGCGGATCTTCGCGGTGGCCATGGCGACTTTGCTCGCCGAGTTCAACGCCTACCTCGACCGGGACGGCGCCGACCCGGCCGCCGACGCGGTCGGGTACCGCCAGCACGCCGTCTGGCTCACCGAGGACGAACGCGCCGCGATGATCGAGGAGATGCGTGCCGTCCTCCTCCCGCGCCTGGGACACGGCCCGGCCCCGGGCCGGACCCGGCACCTGATCAGCCCGGTCCTGTTCCCCGCCGAGGAACCGCCCGGGCGTCAGGACGGCTGAAGGACGCGCGGCCCTCGGACAGGGCCTCGGCGACCGGCGCCGCCGCGGGGGCGGGCAGGTCGTCGCCGTACTGGACGGCGATCAGCGCGATGTCGTCCTCGAGTTCCATGGGGCCGCCGCCGACGTGGCGGGAGAGGCCGTCCAGTACGTGCCGGAGCAGGTCCTCCGGCTGGGAGCGCGGCCAGGTGGCGACATGCGCCCCGAGGTCGTAGAACTGGCCGTCGGAGTTGCGGGCCTCGATCGCGCCGTCGGTGTAGAGCAGCAGCGTCGCCCGGCGGGAGAACGGGAACCTGTCCACCGGGTAGTCGCCGGGGCTCAGGCTGCCCAGGCCCAGTGGGGGAGACGGCGCCGTGGGCGCCAGCAGCAGGGTGTCCGGCCCGAGGGCGAGGTAGGGCGGTGGATGGCCGCAGTTGACCACATGGACCGTGTCGCCCTCGTCCGGCACCTCCATGATCAGGGCCGTGATGAAGCGCTCCACCGCGTCGGCGTCCGACAGGCCCGCCTCCTCGAAGTGACTGCGCACGCTGAACTCCAGCTCGGCCATCAGCTCCTGCAGCGACCGGATCCTGCGGGCGCCGGCACGGAAGGCGCCCAGCAGCGCCTCCGCGTCCTCGACCGCCGGCAGGCCCTTGCCCCTGACGTCGCCGATGAGGAGGCGCACCCCGGCCGCGCACTTGGACACCGCGTAGAGGTCGCCGCCGATCTGCGCGTGCGGGTGCGAGGCGTGGTACGTGGCGCGGATCCGCAGATGCCCCAGGTGCGGGGGCAGCGGCCGCAGCAGCACGCGCTGGATGGTGTCGGAGACGATCCGCACCTCGGTCAGCTCCCGCACGCTGCGGTCGCGGATGCTGCGCGAGGCGATGACGAACGCGGAGATCAGGCCGATCTCCGCAAGGTGGACGGCGGGGATCGAGGTGTGCAGGAGGTCGTCGTGGGCGTCCAGCGCGAAGGCGGCGACACAGGACAGTGCCGCGATCACCGTGGTCAGCCGGGGTCCCGCCAGCGCCGCCGTCGTCGCGGGGACGACGGCCATCAGCGAGGCGAGATGCTGCGAGGTCGGGACGACGAAACCGGCTATGAGGATGCCCGCGATCATCACCAGTGCCACCACGAGCGGCCCGGGGCCGTGTGCCAGCATCATCCACCAGGACCTCGCGGTCGGCGGGCCCGGTGAAGAGGTCCCCTGCGGCGGGTGCCACCGGAAACGGCGCCAGAAGGTGCTGCTCATCGCGGTCCCATGGCGTCAGAGGACCCGGAGCCCCGCTTCTCGGGCCGGCAGTCGCGCGCCGGAGGTTGGCTGTCGCATATGTCGAATGTACGCCCGAACGCTCCCCGGCCGCCGGAACGATCGCGGGCGGTCACCGGGGCCCCATCCCCGTCAGGAACCCCCGGATCACGCGCAGGGCGCGTTTCGAGGGAGGCCGAACAGGCGCGGCGCGGCGGGCGGACCGCTGTCGGGCGGGATCCGCTCCCGGAAGGCGCCCGGGTACCGGCAGCGCGGCGGGGCAGCGCGTCTGTCACCGGGCGGTGCGCCTGCTTCGCGGTGAATGGCTGCCATGGCCTCCCGGGCGGGGGAGGGCCGTGCGGGCACCGCCGCGTCGTCGACGGTCAGGTCGGCGGGGTGGACGGAGCCCAGGGCCCTGGGCAGCCGTACGGCGGGGTCGCGGGCGGGGCCGCAGCGCCGGCGTCGCGCGGGCCCGGACGCTGTCGGCGTGGCCGGGAGCGAGGGGCCGCTCACCAGGTCGTTCCGGCGAGCGGCGCGCGGGAGACACCGCCCCGAGCGGAACGACGAAGCTGCACGCGCAGCAGACGAGATCCGCGTCGCTGCCAGGGGCGGGTGCCGCGGCCGGCGGTCCGGAGACGGCGGCGGTGCGGGCTCCTGGCTAGGCGCGGCCCAGCATCCTGCGGAAGCGGCCCGGACGGCGCGGGGGGCGGGGCGGGACGATCACCACGCTGCCGCCCACGATGCGGCCGGTGACCATGATCCGGTGCACGACCGGGGCATCCTGGTCCCGGTCGCCCGCGCGGCGGTGGACGACGGAGCCGCCGCGGATCTCGACCCCGGCGGCATCCACCTCGTGGCCCGCCGGGACGATCAGCCGCAGATTGCCGCCGCGCAGCGCCACGTCGACCTCGGTGACCGGTTCGGTGACCGTGGCGGAGGTGAAGTCGAGGACCACATTGCCGCCGCGCACCTCCGCCTCCAGCCTCTTCGGCACCAGCCAGGCCCCCTCGCAGCGGAGGTTCCCGCCCACCCGCCTGGTCCGCACGACGTCCTTCGGCCGGGGCGGCCGCGGCGGCTGCCGCACCAGGTCCTGGCCGGGGAGGTCGGCGACCAGCGGGGCGAGGTCGGCGTAGGTGCGGGCCGCGTAGCAGGCCTCCAGCCGCTCCTCCAGTTCCTCGAGGCTCAGCCGGCCGTCACCGGCGGCGACCCGCAGGACGTCGGATATCCGGTCGCGGTCCTCGTGCGAGGCCCGCTGCTCCAAGGGGCTCTTGGGTTCCCACGGGGTCGGATGGCTCATGACCGGCACCTTATGGCAGGACGTCCGGGAGGTGGGCGCGAGCCCGTCGCCGGCGGGCCGGAGCCGGGGGTGTCAGCGCCAGGACGCCGGCGGGCCCGGCACCGGCTGCCCTTCCCCGTGGCCCGTGGAGCGGACGAGATTGCCCTCCTGGGCGCGGTGCTCGTGCGCGAGGCGGATCGCCATCGCCCCCTCGCCGGCCGCGGCGGCCACCCTCTTGACGGAGCCGCTGCGGACGTCCCCGGCGGCGAACACCCCGGGCAGGGTCGTCTCCAGCAGCAGCGGGCCGCGCCCGAGGGGTGCCCACGGGCGGCGTCAGCCGCGGTCCGCGATGCTCTCCTCCACCCACCGGCGCAGTTCGTGGTCGGGTGCCGCGCCCGCCCGCCGGGCGATCTCCTTGCCCTGGCCGAGCAGGACCAGTGTCGGCACCGCCATGACCTGGAAGCGCTGCGCGATCGCCGGAGCGCGGTCGATGTCGACCTTGACGAGCTTGAGCCTTCCGGCGAGCTGCCGGGCGACCCGTTCCAGCGCGGGGCTCACCACGCGGCAGGGACCGCACCAGGTGGCCCACAGGTCCACCAGCACCACCGGGGCGGTCTCCCCGGTGCTCCCGGTGATCCCGGCGAAGTCGTCGTCGCCCGCGTCGACGATCCACGGCAGCGCGGCTCGGCAGTCGCCGCAGCGGGGCCGCCCCCGCGCCGCCACCGGCACGCGGTTCGTGCGCCCGCAGGTGCCGCAGGCGATGGTGGTGCTCCGGTTCACGGACGCCACGGACATGGTCGCTCCCGCCTCCCGCTCACGAGGCCAGCCGGTCCTGGGCGGTCGTCCGCGCCCGGTCGCCGTAGGTCACCACCAGTTCGCCGTCGCGGGCGTCCACCCCGATCGTCGCGCCGTCCTGCACATCGCCGCGGATCAGGGCCCGGCCCACCAGCGTCTCCACCTCGTGGGAGATGTACCGGCGCAGCGGCCGGGCGCCGTAGACGGGGTCGAAGCCCTGCTCGGCGATCAGCTCGCGGGCGGCGTCGCTGAGTTCGACGCCGATCTGCCGCTCCGCCAGCCGCCGGCGAAGGTCGTCGATCTGCAGCTCGACGATGCGCTCGATCTGCTTCAGGCCGAGCGGCTTGAACAGCACGATGTCGTCGACGCGGTTGAGGAACTCGGGCCGGAAGTGGCTCTGCAGCTCGCCCATCACCAGGGCCCGGGCATCGGGCTTGACCTCGCCGTCAGGGGTGACGCCGTCGAGCAGGTGGGCCGAGCCGATGTTGGAGGTCATGATGACGATCGTGTTGCGGAAGTCGACGGTGCGGCCCTGCGCGTCGGTGATCCGGCCGTCGTCGAGCACCTGGAGCAGGGTGTTGAACACATCGGGGTGGGCCTTCTCGATCTCGTCGAAGAGGACCACCGAGTACGGCTTGCGGCGCACGGCCTCGGTGAGCTGGCCGCCCTCCTCGTAACCGACGTACCCCGGAGGGGCGCCGACCAGCCGGCTGACGGTGTGCCGCTCCTGGTACTCGCTCATGTCGAGCCGGACGATGTTCTCCTCGGTGTCGAAGAGTGTCGCGGCCAGCGCCTTGGCCAGCTCGGTCTTCCCGACGCCCGTGGGGCCGAGGAAGATGAACGAGCCGATGGGGCGCCGCGGGTCGCGGATGCCGGACCGGGCCCGGATGATGGCGTCGGTGACCAGCCGGACGGCCTCGTCCTGACCGATCACACGCTCGGTGAGGATCTCGTCCAGGCGCAGCAGCTTCTCCCGCTCGCCCTCCTGGAGCCGGGCCACCGGGATGCCGGTCCAGGCGGCGACGATCTCGGCGATCTCGTCCTCGGTGACGACCTCGTGCAGCAGCCGGTTCTCGCCCTGCTTGGCGGCGAGCGCCTCCTCCTCGGCGGCCAGCCGCCGTTCGAGATCGGTGAGCCTGCCGTAGCGCAGTTCCGCCGCGCGGTTGAGGTCGTAGGCGCGTTCGGCCTCCTCGGCCTCCTGGCGGACCTGCTCCAGCTCCTGCCGCAGTTGCTGCACCCGCCGGATGGCCTGGCGCTCGGCCTCCCACTGGGCCTGCATCGCGTCCGCCTGGGCGCGCAGGTCGGACAGTTCGCGGCGCAGTTCCTCCAGGCGCTTGGCACTGGCCGGGTCGGTCTCCTTGCCGAGGGCCGCGTCCTCGATCTCCAGACGCGTCACCCGCCGTGTGATCTCGTCCAGTTCGGCCGGCATGGAGTCGATCTCGGTCCGCAGCCGCGCGCACGCCTCGTCGACCAGGTCGATGGCCTTGTCCGGCAGGAATCGGTCGGAGATGTAGCGGTGGCTCAGCGTCGCCGCCGCGACCAGCGCGGTGTCCTGGATCTTCACGCCGTGGAAGACCTCCAGGCGCTCGCGCAGCCCGCGCAGGATGGACACGGTGTCCTCCACGCTCGGCTCGTCCACGACCACCTGCTGGAACCGGCGTTCCAGGGCCGCGTCGGACTCGACGTACTTGCGGTACTCCTCCAGCGTGGTGGCGCCGATCATGTGCAGTTCGCCGCGCGCCAGCATCGGCTTGAGCATGTTCCCGGCGTCCATGGCGCCCTCGGACCCGCCGCCCGCGCCCACCACCGTGTGCAGTTCGTCGACGAACAGCAGGATGCGGCCCTCGCCGCCCTTGACCTCGCTCAGCACGGCCTGCAGCCGCTCCTCGAACTCGCCGCGGTACTTGGCGCCCGCCACCAGCAGGCTCATGTCGAGCGAGAAGATCGTCTTGTCGCGCAGGCCGTCGGGGACGTCACCGCGGACGATCCGCTGCGCCAGCCCCTCCACGATGGCCGTCTTGCCCACACCGGGATCACCGATCAGCACGGGGTTGTTCTTCGTCTTGCGGCTGAGGATCTGGATGACCCTGCGGATCTCCGCGTCCCTGCCGATGACCGGGTCCATCCTGCCGCCGCGCGCCTCGGCGACCAGGTCGCGGCCGTACTTCTCCAGCGCCTCGTAGGAGGCCTCGGGGGTGGCCGAGGTGACCCGCTGGTTGCCGCGGATCCGGGTCAGCGCCGTGAGGAACCCGTCCTTGGTGACGCCGTTCTCCTTGAGCAGCCGGCCCGAGGCGGTGCGGGAGCCCTCGTCGGCCAGCGCCAGCACCAGGTGCTCCACGGAGACGTACTCGTCCTTGAGCCGCCTTGCCTCCTGCTCCGCGGTGTCCAGCAGCCCGGCCAGCCGCTGGGTGATGTACACCTGGCCCGGAGTGGCGCCCGGGCCGGTCACCTTGGGCCGGCGTGCGAGTTCCTCGGACAGCTCCTTGCGCAGCGCCCCGACCTGCGCACCGCTCTGCTCGAACAGCCGGGGTACGAGACCGTCCGGCTGGTCGAGGAGGGCGAGCAGCAGGTGCTCGCCGTCGACCTCGGTCTGGTGCAGCCGGCCGGCGATCGTCTGGGCCTCCTGCAGCGCCTCCTGGGACTTCTGGGTGAGCCGGTTCATATCCACGATTCATCACTCCTGGAGCCGGCGTTCGCCCTCCTCAGGGCGGCCTCGAGTTCGGCGATCCGGTCGAGCAGATCGAGCACCACGCCCAACGAGGCGTAGTTGAGCGGCAGTCCGGCCCGCAGCCGCTGGACGCGGGCCAGCTTCGCCGGGACGGTCGGCGCGAACCACAGCCGGCCCTCTGCGTCCCGGTCCGCGTCGACCAGCCCGAGGGCGACGAACCTGCGCACGAGATCGGGGTGGAGGCCGGAACGCCGCGCGACGAGCTCCAGGTCGAGCCGGCGGACCGGCACCATGGCCGTTCCGCGGACGACGACGTTCAGGCCCTGCCGGTGCGCGGGGGCGCCCTCCCGGACGCCAGGAGCCGGTTGCCGGACGGCGGCTCGGGGCCGCGGATCGCTGGTCATCCTTGCTTCCTCGGGTCGAAGGACGAGACGTCGGCCAGCTCCTCGTAGAGCCGGCGCTCCCGGTCGGTGACATCGGTCGGCACCATGACCCGGACCTCCGCGTACAGATCGCCCGCGGCGCCGCGGGGATTGGGCATGCCCTCGCCGCGCAGACGGAGCCTGCGCCCGCTGGACGAGCCGCCCGGGACGGTCACCTTGGCGGTGCCCCCGGGCGTGGGGACCGGCACCGTCGCGCCGAGCGCCGCCTCCGAGGGCGTGACCGGCAGGACGACGTGGATGTCCCGGCCCTCCAGGCGGAACCGCGGATCGGGCCGGAGCCGCACGCGCAGGTACAGATCGCCCGGCGGCGCGTCGCGGCTGCCGCGACCGCCCTGGCCGGCCAGCCGGATGCGCTGCCCGTCGGTCACCCCGCGGGGGATCGTGACGTCGTACGTGCGCTGCCCGGCAGGCCCGCCGAGGGTGATGCCGCGCTTCCCGCCGTGGAAGGCCTCCTCGACGCTGAGCCGGATCTCGGCCTCCTGGTCGGCGCCGGGCACCGGGCCGCGGGTGGCGCCGCGGCCGAACATCCCGCCGAACAGGTCCTCGAAGTCCACCCCTTCGAACCCCTCGGCAGAGTCCGAGACGAAGCGGACCCGGCCGCCGTCGACTCCGCCTCCGCCTCCGCCGGGCCATCCGGGCCGGCCACCGCCCGCGCGGGCCCGCGCCCCGGCACCGGCGGCCACGCGTTCGTCGTAGTCCTCGGGAACGCGGCGGAAATCCTCGCCGAAGCGGTCGTAGCGGCGCCGCGTGGCGGGGTCGGACAGCACGCCGTACGCGTCGTTGAGCTCCTTGAAGCGCTCCTCCGCCCCCGGGTCCTTGTTGATGTCGGGGTGGAACTTGCGGGCCTGGGAGCGGAACGCCTGCTGGATCTCCTCGGAGGTCGCGTCACGCGCCACCCCGAGCACCTGGTAGTAGTCCCGTGCCATCGCACGTCACTCCTGACGCCTGGCGACCACGACGGATGCCGGGCGCAGTTGCGACCCGCCCTCGCCGTAGCCGGGACGCACCACCTGGACCACGGAGTTCGGCTCCGCCGCCGGGTCGTCGACCACTCCGACGACCTCGTGGCGGGCCGGGTCGAAGGGCACCGCGGTCTCCTCGTGGCGGGGGTACCCGAGACCGCGCAGCACCTCAACGGCCTGGTCGCGCACCGCCTTGACGCCCTCCAGCACGGCGGAGGCGTCCTCCGACCCGGAGTGGACGAGGGCCAGTTCGAGGTTGTCGAGCACCGGCAGCCAGGCGGCCGCCGTACGGGTGCGTTCGGTGAGCCGTTCGCGCTCCAGCTCCCTGGCCTGGCGCTTGCGGACGTTGTCCAGGTCGGCGAGGGCACGACGCCAGCGGTCCTGCAACTCCTCGAGCGCGGCGGCGTGTTCGTCCGGCCCGGGGGCGGCCCCCGCGGCGGCCGCCCCCGTCACCTCCTGCGGGGCCTGCCCGGGGACCTCGGCCGGCACGTCGACGGGTTCGGGCCGGGGCGTCGTCGGTTCCTGTTCGGTGGACATGAGCGCACATCAGCCCTTGTCGAACTCGGCGTCGATCACGTCGTCGTCCGCGCCCGCGCCGCCGACGTGGCTCTCCTGCCCCGTGCCAGCCCCGGCGGCCGGCTCCTGCGCCCCGGGGCCCGCGGAGGGCCGGGCCGCGGCCAGTGAGGCGTGGATCTGCTGGAGGTCCGAGGTCAGCGACCGGACGCGGTCCAGCGCCGCCTCCTGCTTGACGGCTTCCCTGGCGTCGGCCACGAGCATCTCCGCCCGCGCCTTCTCGTGCGCCGGGGCGGCCTCGCCCAGTTCGTCGAGCCGGCGCTCCACCTGGTAGGCGACCGCGTCCAGCTCGTTGCGGGCGTCCACGCCCTCGCGCAGCGCCTTGTCCTCGCCGCGGTGCTGCTCGGCCTCCCGCACCATCCGCTCGATCTCGCCCTGTTCGAGGTTGGACCCCTCGCTGATGGTGATGCCCTGCTCGGCGCCGGTGTCCTTGTCGCGGGCGGTGACGTTCAGGATGCCGTTGGCGTCGACGTCGAAGGTGACCTCGACCTGCGGCTCCCCACGCGGTGCGGGCCGGATGTCCTTGAGCTGGAAGCGGCCGAGCACGCGGTTGTCGGCCGCGGACTCGCGCTCGCCCTGCAGCACCACCACGTCCACCGCCGGCTGGTTGTCCTCCGCGGTCGAGAACGTCTCGGCGCGGCGCACCGGGACCGTGGTGTTCCGGTCGATGATCTTGGTCATCACGCCACCGCGGGTCTCCACGCCGAGCGAGAGCGGGGTCACGTCCAGCAGCAGGACGTCCTTGACCTCGCCCTTGAGCACGCCGGCCTGGATCGCGGCGCCCAGGGCCACGACCTCGTCGGGGTTGACGCTCATGTTGGGTTCCTTGCCGCCGGTCAGCCGGCGGACCAGCTGCTGGACGGCGGGGATGCGCGTGGAGCCGCCGACGAGGATGACCTCGTCGATGTCGTTCTCGCCGATCTTGGCGTCGGCCATCGCCTGCTTGACCGGCCCCATGGTGCGTTCGACGAGGTCCGCGGTGATCTGCTCGAAGGTGGAGCGCATGACCGTCTCGGTCAGGTGCTTGGGGCCGGACGCGTCGGCGGTGATGAACGGCAGGCTCACCTGCGTCTGCGTCACCGAGCTCAGCTCCGTCTTGGCCTTCTCCGCGGCCTCGAAGAGGCGCTGCAGTGCCTGCGGGTCCTTGCGCAGGTCGATGCCGTTCTCCTTCTGGAACCGGTCCGCGAGGTAGTCCACCAGGCGGCGGTCGAAGTCGTCGCCGCCCAGATGGCTGTCGCCCGCGGTGGACCGCACCTCGACCACGCCGTCCCCGACGTCGAGCAGGCTCACGTCGAAGGTGCCGCCGCCCAGGTCGAACACGAGCACCGTCTCGTGCTCCTTCTTGTCCAGGCCGTAGGCGAGCGCCGCCGCGGTCGGCTCGTTGATGATGCGCAGGACCTCCAGACCCGCGATGCGGCCGGCGTCCTTGGTGGCGGTGCGCTGGGCGTCGTTGAAGTAGGCGGGCACCGTGATGACCGCCTCCGTCACGCGCTCTCCCAACTGCTTCCCGGCGTCGTCGGCGAGCTTGCGCAGCACCAGGGCGCTGATCTCCTCCGGCGCGTAGAGCTTGTCGCGGATCTTGAAGCGCGCGTTGCCGTGCTCGTCGGGCACGACGTCGAAGCCGACGGCCTTCGCCTCCTCCGGGATCTCGTCGTAGCGGCGGCCGATGAAGCGCTTGGCCGAGTAGATGGTGCCCTTGGGGTTGAGGATCGCCTGCCGCCGGGCGAGCTGGCCGACCAGGCGTTCACCGGTGTCGGTGAACGCGACCACCGACGGGGTCGTGCGGTTGCCCTCGGAGTTGGGGATCACCGTCGCCTCCCCGCCCTCCCAAGCGGCGATCACCGAGTTGGTGGTCCCGAGGTCGATCCCGACTGCCTTGGCCATGGGGTGCTCCTTCACGTCGAGGGCTTCCCGCCCGTCCGCGCGCTGCGCTGCGCTGCGAACCGGCACCGGGGGCCGGTGGCCGCCCTGCGGGAGACCTGTAGGCACAAGGCGGCGCGATGGAGGGCCCCGGCGCCGGCATCGGCTCCAGCGTCCCGGCCGGAACCGGTCGGCTGCCTGCGCCTGCCGGGACCAAATCCGCGGTGTTTCTCGTCCTGGCAGCACAAGGTGTCGATTAGGTACGGAAATGGGCAAATCGTGCATGACTCGGCCAGGAGCGGTGATGGGGCGTGGAGGAGTGGTTCGTCGAAGAGGAGCCGGCTCACCATGAGCGCTTCCATGAGCGAGGCCGACCGGGTCCGCACGGCCGGTACGGCCCGCACGGCCCGCGCCAGGAACTGGGACCAGGAGCACCTGGCGAATCTCTACAGTCTCTTCGTCCTCTCGATGATCATGAACGACGGCCGGGACGAGGCCGACATCATGCGGCTGGCCCTGACGTCCGTCGCGGCACTCGGCCCCTGCCGCGCGGAGGCCGGCCACCTCACCGCCGACGGGTCCGGCGCCGACGTCCCCTCGGCCGGCCGGCGCGCCCTGCCGGGACTCGGCGACCGCCTGCGGCAGCTGGACGGCAGGGAAGGGCCCGTCCTCGTGCCCGGGCGTGCCTGGGGATGGGCCTTCGCCCTGCACACCCGGGGCGGCGGCATCGGGCACCTCGTGGTCAGCGCGCCCACGACGCCCACCGACGACGAGCGCTTCCTGATCCACGTGCTCGCCCAGCAGACCTCGGCCGCCCTGGCGAACGCCGCGGCCCGGCGCCGCGAACGCGAGCACGCCGAGGAGCTGCGGCGGCTCAACGAGGAACGGGAGAGCGTGAACGCACAGCTCGCCGCGTCCGTCGCCGAGCTCACCTACCAGCGGACCGTCCACGAGGTGCTCAGCGAGGCGACGGCGAGCGGCAGCGGCGTGGCGGGCATCGCCGCGGCCGTCCACCGGCTCACCGGCTGCCCCGTGGCCATCGAGGACCGCTTCGGCAACCTGCGGGCCTGGGCCGGTCCTGGCCGCCCCGATCCGTACCCCAAGCCCGACGCCGCCCGGCGCGAGCTGCTGCTGCAGGAGGCCGCCCGCAGGCTGCGGCCGCTGCGCGTCGGCGACCGTCTCATCGCCGTGGTCCAGCACCGCGGCGAGGTCCTGGGGGCCATGGCCCTGGTCGCCGCGGAGGACCGCCGCGACGAACAGGACGAGTTCACCCTCGACCACGCGTGCACCGCGCTCTCCCTGGAACTGGCCCACCTGCACAGCCTCGCCGAGGTGGAGCTGCGGCTGCGCCGCGAGCTCGTGGACGACCTGGTCGCGGGGACCGACGACGAGAGCGCGTACGCCCGCGCCGCCGCGATCGGGCACGACCTGCACGGCCCGCACTATCCGGCCGTCGTCCAGTGGGAGGGCCGGGCGGCCGACGACGCCTTCGTCCAGGCGGTCGGCCGCGCCGCAGCCGGACTGCGGCTGCGATGCCTGCCGGCGCGGCGGTCGGGCATGGCCGTCCTCGTCCTCCGGGGCCGACCCCCCGCGGACGCGCTCCACCAGGCGGTCTCCCGCGAACTGGGCACCGCCAGGGGCGCGATCGGTGTGGGAGGCCGCTGCGACGCCCCGCGCGACCTCCCGCGCTCCTTCCAGCAGGCGCTCAGGGCCCTGGAGGTGCGCTGCCGCTCCCAGTCCCCGAACGGTGCCACGACCTTCGACGACCTGGGCTTCTACCGCATCCTCGGAACGGGCGACGGCGACTACCAGGAGGTCGGCCACTTCGTCCGGGAATGGCTCGGCCCGCTCCTGGACTACGACGCCGCGCACCACTGCGACCTGGCCCGCACCCTCGCGCAGTACTTCGAGTGCGGGGGCAACTACGACGCGACGGCCGCCGCCCTGGACATCCACCGCAGCACGCTGCGGTACCGGCTGCAGCGCATCCGCGACGTCGGCGGGAACGACCTCACGGACGTCGACAGCAGGCTCAACCTGCACGTCGCGACGCGGTTGTGGAAGGTCCTGGACGGCGGCGGTCCGTGACGAGGAGCACTCCATGGAGCAGCACGCCTCCGCCGGGACGGCCTCCGTGACCGTCGCCACCGTGGGCGGCGTGCCCCTGCGCCGGGGCGACCACCTGTGCGCCTTCTACCGGGGGCGCGCGGAACGCGACCGGCTCGTCACCCCCTTCCTCGCGGACGGGCTCCGCAAGGGGCACGCCTGCACGCTGCTGGCCGCGCCGGACGAGGGCCGGGCGTACCGCGACGCGCTGGCCGCCGAGGTGCCGCCCCTCGGCCCGGCGGCCGACCGCCTCCTGGTCAGGGACCCGCGGGACGTCCACCAGCGGAACGGGGTCTTCGACGGAGCCTTCGGCGGAGCTTCCGAGGGGGCCTTCGACGGGGACGGCGCCGGCGACGGGAGCGGGAACCGCCGTCCCGGGCTGCTGCGGATCGCCGCGGACATGAGCTGGGCGCATCCCCTGGTGCGGCCGGACTTCGTCCGCGAGTTGGTCGAGCACGAGACGCGCGCCACCTCCTGGCTGCGGGCCTGTCCGCAGGTGGGCCTGTGCATGTACGACCTCGAACTCTTCGGCGGGGACCTGATCATCCCCATGGTCAAGGCGCACCCCAGGGTGTGGCTCGGCGGCATGGTCGTGGAGAACCCCTACTACCTCGGCCAGGGCCTCGATCCGGGCCCCGGCGCCGGCCCCGCGGGAACCGAGGTGAGCTGACGGCCGCGGCCGTCATCCGGCCCGTCTGTGGTCCGTCCGCGCGACACGCGATACTGGCGGCATGAAGCTGACGGTGTTCTGGGAGCGGATGTACGCGCACTTCGGTGATGCCTACGCCGACTCGTTCGCGCGTGACCATGTCATGTCCGAGCTGGGTGGCCGGACCGTGTACCAGGCGCTGGAGGCGGGCTGGGCGGCGAAGGACATCTGGCGCGCGGTGTGTGCCGCGATGGACGTACCGGCCTCGCGGCGCTGACCACTGCGGGAGACTGTGCCCGTGGCAGGAAGCGACGAGACGACGAGCCGAATACCCGCCGGACTGCCCGGGGGTCCGGGGGAGGGCGCCGGGGACGGGGGCGGGGGCGGGATGCCGAGGATGCCCCGGTGGCTGCCGCGGGCCATGGTGCTGGCGGTGGCGCTGCTGGCCGCGCTCCAACTGGCGGAGTGGGCCTTCCACCAGGTCATCGGGCTGCTGGTGAACATCCTGCTGGCCTTCTTCGCCGCCCTGGCGATGGAGCCGGCGGTGGACTGGATGGCCGCCCGCGGCATGCGCCGGGGGCTGGCGACCGGGCTGGTCTTCCTGGCGGTCCTGACCCTGGGCGGCGTCTTCGTGGTGCTGCTGGGGTCGCTGCTGGTGGACCAGATCACCTCGATCGGCCGGAATCTGCCGGAGTACGTCGACGACGTGGTGCTGTGGGTCAACCACACCTTCGGCACCGACCTGTCCGTCGGCAAGCTGCAGCAGAACGTCCTGCACTCCGACTGGCTGCGCAATTACGTGCAGAAGCAGGCGGGCAACGTCTGGGGGCTCTCGGCGACCGTCCTGGGCGGGGTCTTCCAGGTGCTGACGATCACCCTGTTCACCTTCTACTTCGCCGCCGACGGCCCCCGGCTGCGGCGGGCGGTGTGCTCGGTGCTGCCGCCGGCCCGGCAGGCGGAGGTGCTGCGCGCCTGGGAGATAGCCGTCGCCAAGACGGGCGGCTACCTCTACTCGCGGGCGCTGATGGCGCTGATCTCCGCGGTCGCCCACTACGTGCTCTTCCAGGTCCTCGGCATCCCGTACGCCCCGGCGCTGGCGGTGTGGGTCGGCGTGGTCTCGCAGTTCGTGCCGACGGTCGGCACCTACCTGGCCGGGGCGCTCCCGATGCTCATCGCGTTCACGCAGGATCCGTGGGACGCGGTGTGGGTGCTCGGGTTCGTCGTGGTCTACCAGCAGTTCGAGAACTACCTGGTGCAGCCGCGGATCACCGCGCGCACCGTCGACATCCACCCGGCGGTGGCCTTCGGCTCGGTCATCGTGGGCACCGCGCTGCTCGGCGCGGTCGGGGCGCTGGTGGCGATCCCGGCGACGGCGACCCTGCAGGGTTTCCTCGGTGCGTACGTGAAGCGGTACGCGGTGACCGACCCGCGGGCCCATGAGCCGCAGCCGCGGCGGATCCGATGGCCGCGGATGCCGTGGCGGGGGACGGACGGCGCCGCGGGCGACCGGGACGGTGGCCGTGGCGACGGTGGCGCCTGAGCCGTGCGTGTCGCTTGACACGCAAATCGAACATCCATTCTCATGAGTGTGGCGGGCCGATTTCCGCGGAGTTATCCACAGGCCCGAGCGACGCCGGGACGCATTGTCAGTGGCAGGCAGTAGCGTCTTGGACGTGAAGCGAACGACTCAGACACCCAGGGTGGAACCCATGGCAGGAACCGATCGCGAGAAGGCGCTCGACGCCGCGCTCGCACAGATTGAACGGCAGTTCGGCAAGGGTGCCGTCATGCGGCTCGGCGACCGGCCGAACGAGCCCATCGAGGTCATCTCGACGGGGTCCACCGCCCTGGACGTCGCGCTCGGCGTCGGCGGCCTGCCGCGCGGCCGCGTGGTCGAGGTCTACGGCCCGGAGTCCTCCGGCAAGACGACCCTGACGCTGCACGCGGTGGCCAACGCCCAGCGCGCCGGCGGCAAGGTCGCCTTCGTGGACGCCGAGCACGCCCTCGACCCCGACTACGCCAAGCGCCTCGGCGTGGACGTGGACTCGCTGCTGCTCTCCCAGCCGGACAACGGCGAGCAGGCCCTCGAGATCACCGACATGCTGATCCGCTCCGGCGCGCTGGACCTCATCGTGATCGACTCCGTGGCGGCCCTCGTGCCGCGGGCCGAGATCGAGGGCGAGATGGGTGACTCGCACGTGGGTCTCCAGGCCCGTCTGATGAGCCAGGCGCTGCGCAAGATCACCGGTGCGCTCAGCCAGTCCAAGACCACTGCGATCTTCATCAACCAGCTCCGCGAGAAGGTCGGCGTCATGTTCGGCTCGCCGGAGACCACCACCGGTGGCCGCGCGCTGAAGTTCTACGCCTCCGTGCGTCTGGACATCCGCCGCATCGAGACCCTGAAGGACGGCACCGACGCGGTCGGCAACCGCACCCGGGTCAAGGTCGTCAAGAACAAGGTCGCGCCGCCCTTCAAGCAGGCCGAGTTCGACATCCTCTACGGCCAGGGCATCAGCCGTGAGGGCGGCCTGATCGACATGGGCGTGGACCACGGCTTCATCCGCAAGTCCGGTGCCTGGTACACCTACGAGGGCGACCAGCTCGGCCAGGGCAAGGAGAACGCGCGCAACTTCCTGCGCGACAACCCCGACCTCGCCGACGAGATCGAGAAGAAGATCAAGGAGAAGCTCGGCATCGGCGTCCGGCCCGAGGCTCCGGGCGAGCAGCCCGGGGCGGACGCCGCCGGTCCCGCCGCGCCGGCCGAGGGTGACGCCGCGGCTCCGGCGGCCGCAGCCGCGACGGCGGCCGCCCCGGCGGCCAAGACCGCCAAGGCGACCAAGGCCACGGCGGCAGCCAAGGCCTGACGGTGGCATCCGGGCACAAGGATCGTGGCGGCTCTTTCTCGTCGAGGGCCGAGCAAGAGCCGCCACTTGACCCCGTGGAGCAGGCGCGGGCGCTCTGCCTGCGCCTGCTCACGGGGACCCCGCGCACGCGCAAGCAACTCGCGGACGCCATGCGCCGCCGGGACATCCCGGAGGAGGCGGCCGAGGAGGTACTGGAGCGGTTCGAGGACGTGGGGCTCATCGACGACCAGGCCTTCGCCCACGCATGGGTGGAGTCCCGGCACCGCGGCCGGGGTCTTGCGCGGCGCGCCCTCGCCCAGGAGCTGCGCACCCGGGGTGTGGACGCCGAGGCGATCGGCCATGCCGTCGAGCAACTCGACCCCGAACAGGAGGAGTCCACGGCCCGCGCCCTCGTCGACCGCAAGCTGCGGGCCACCCGCGGTCTGGACCGGGAGAAGCGTATCCGCCGGCTCGCCGGCATGCTCGCCCGCAAGGGGTACGCGGAGGGACTCGCCCTGAGGGTGGTGCGCCGCGCCCTGGAGGAGGAGGGTGACGACCCGGAGGCGCTGGAGTACTACCTGCCGGACTGAACCATCGTTGAGGTTCCTTGACCGTGCCTCTGAGTCGACCTAGCCTCACAACTGGTGAGGTGAGGGATCGTGGCCTCGCAGACACGGGAGTTGGTGCCATGGGCATCGCGCTGGGGACCGGATCCGTACTCACTGTCGTGGCCGTCTCCGTCACGGTCGTCGTCGTTTCCGCTGTCATCTCGTTCGCGCTGCTGTTGCGGCTGCGCGCGGAGCGCGAGCGGCTCCGCACGGCCGCCGAGCGCGAGGCCCGGGAGATCCGGGCCGCCGCCAAGGAGGAAGTCCGGGAGATCCGGGCCGACTTGGAGCGTCGCGAACAGCGGCTCATCGACCGCGAGGCCCGCATCGACGCCGAGTCCGAGCAACTGCACCGGCGGCGCCGTGAATTGGCCGACGAGCGCGACGAGCTGGACCGCCGCCGCGCCGAGGTGAACCGGCTGGAGGACGAGCGGCGTGCCGTCCTGGAGCGGGTCGCCCTCTACACCTCGGCCGAGGCCCGCGGCGACCTGATCCGCTCTGTGGAACAGCAGGCCAAACGCGAGGCCGCCCTGACGGTACGGGACATCGAGCGCGCCGCCCGCGACCGCGGGGAGGAGCGGGCCCGGCGCATCGTGGCCGCCGCGATCCAGCGGGTGGCGACCGAGCAGACCGCCGAGTCCGTGGTCTCCGTGCTGCAGCTGCCCGGGGACGACATGAAGGGCCGCATCATCGGCCGCGAGGGGCGCAACATCCGGGCCTTCGAGGCGATCACCGGCGTCAATCTGATCATCGACGACACTCCCGAGGCGGTGCTGCTCTCCTGCTTCGACCCGGTGCGCCGTGAGGTCGCCCGCCTCGCGCTGGACGCACTGGTCACCGACGGCCGCATCCACCCGCACCGTATCGAGGAGGTCTACGAGCGCAAGGTCGCCGAGGTCGAGCAGCTGTGCGTCCGGCACGGGGAGGACGCGCTGACCGAGGTCGGCATCACCGACATGCACCCGGAGCTGGTCACCCTGCTCGGGCGGCTGCGCTACCGGACCTCGTACGGGCAGAACGTGCTCGGCCACCTCCTGGAGTCCGCGCACATCGCCGGCATGATGGCCGCCGAACTCGGCGTCGAGCCCGCCCCGGTCAAGCGCGGCTCCCTGCTGCACGACATCGGCAAGGCCCTCACGCACGAGGTCGAGGGCAGCCACGCCCTCATCGGCGCGGACCTCGCGCGCCGGCACGGCGAGTCGGAGGACGTCGTCCATGCCATCGAGGCCCACCACAACGAGGTCGACCCGCGCACCGTCGAAGCCGTCCTCACCCAGGCCGCCGACGCCATCTCCGGCGGCCGCCCCGGCGCCCGTCGCGAGTCCCTGGAGAACTACGTCCGCCGCCTCAAGCGCCTGGAGGAGATCGCCGCGGCCCAGCCAGGTGTCGTCAAGGTCTTCGCCATGCAGGCCGGCCGCGAGGTCCGGGTGATGGTACGCCCCGACGACGTCGACGACATCCAGGCCCAGGTCATCGCCCGCGACGTCGCCAAACAGGTCGAGGAGGAACTCACCTACCCCGGGCAGATCCGGATCACCGTGGTCCGCGAGTCCCGTGCCACCGAGTTCGCCCGCTGAACGGGCGAACCGGAGAACCGGCGAATCGGTGACCGCCGCTCAGTGCGGGACGGGGTCCTCGACCGGTGACGGGGGGCCGCCGCGGGCGAGGTCGGCGTAGGCGTACAGCTCGGTCGGACGGCAGCCGGTCATCACGGCGACGAGGTGGCCGTCGGGGCGGATCAGGAGCACGCTGTGCGCCGTGGAGCCCGGATAGGCGTCCGTGACCAGGAGTTCGGCGCGCTGGGGGAGAGCGGAGACCGCCTTGGCGAGTCGAGGCATCAGGCCCGCGGTGAGCCAGTGCCGGCTCTCCCACACACCGGTCCCGGGGGCGACGAGGACGACCAGCAGGTCCCGCCCCAGGTGCTCGTACAGATGTCCCTGGGTGCCGTCGAGGGCCGTGACGGGGACGTCGGTCACGGCGCCGCCGGGCGGTGTGGCGCAGGCGGCGACCAGCGGGGACGGCGCGTCGGCGGGGCCGCCGGCGGAGGGCGGGGCGGAGCCGCGCGGCGCCGGCAGGGCGAGCGGGGACCGGGCGTAGACCGGCGAGGCCCCCAGGGGACCGCGGCCGATGTGGCTGTCGGTGAGGAGTTCGGCGTACCGCCGGGCGGAGCCGGACAGCACCGAGCGGCGGACGGTGTGCCAGACGCCGTTGGCCCGCAGCAGCGGCAGCACCTGGTCGGTGGCGCGCAGCCGGGCACCGACGGCGCCCCGCCGTTCGGCCTGGTAGCTGTCGAGCAGGGTGTCGGAGGCCCCGTGGTGCCAGGCCAGCGACAGCTTCCAGCCGAGGTTGTCCGCGTCCCGCAGGCCCTCCTCGACGCTCTGCGCGCCGAGCGCGCCCGTCAGGTGGGCCGCGTCGCCCGCGAGGAAGACCCGTCCCGCGCGCCAGCGCCGGGCGAGCCGCTGGTGCACCGGGTACTCGGCGGAGCCCAGCAGTTCGTACGGCGGAACGCTTCCGCACCAGGCCGTGAGGGTGCCCCGGACGCGGGACACCAACTCGTCCGAGGTGAGGTCCGCGCCGCGGGCGGGCAGCAGCCAGTCGAGCCGCCACACGCCGTCCGGCAGCGGACGCGCCGTCACCTCCGGCCCCGCGCCCGGTCCCGGGGGTTCGCGGTGCAGCAGGGCCACGCCCTCGTCCGGGAGTGCGACCTTCAGCGCGGCGACCGCGTGCCGGTCGACGGCGGTGCGGCCGGGGAAGCGCACCCCGAGCAGCTTGCGCACCGTGGAGCGCGGCCCGTCGCAGCCGACCAGGTGACTGCCGCGCCACCAGGTGCCGTTGGCGCCCCGGGTACGCACGCTCACCCCGGAGTCGTCCTGTTCCACGGCGTCCACGTGCGCCCCGGGCACGAGCCGGGCCAGGGCCTGGGCGCCGATCGCGGCGCGCAGGCCGTGCTCCAGCCGCTCCTGGGTGATGTGCAGGGGAGAGGGGCCCTGACCGCTGTGCCCCTCGGTGCCGAACTCGACGCGGACCGTCTCCTGGCGGCGCCGCAGCGTCCGCCAGGCCGTCCACGTCGCGCCGTCCTCGTACACGCGGGTGTGGCCGAGCCGGGCGACCAGGGATGCGGTCTCCGGGGTCAGGACGGCGGTGCGCTCCGGGGACGGTGAGGGCGCGTGGTCGTATTCGTCGAGAACGATGCTCGGCACGCCGTGCCGCGCCAGGGAGAGAGCGAGGGCGAGTCCGGTCGGACCCGCCCCCGCGATGATCACCGGGTCCACGGTGCGGTCCCGGGAAGATGTGCAGTCACATTGCGTATGCAACCCACTGCGGGTGCGTGCGTCAAGTGACGACACCTGGCCGAGGGGGGTGCGCCTGGCGCACCGTCACTCCGCCGCGGCCTCCACGGCCTTGATGTCACCGGCCTTGGGCGGGGCACCCTTGCGGCTGCGGCGGCCCCGCCGTTCGATCCAGTTGGCGAGCGCGCTGAGGGCCAGGCACATCGCGATGTAGATCGGCCCGATCACGATGATCATCGGGATGAAGGGGAAGCCGGCGCTGTTCTTGGCGATGAGGTTGCCGGTGTAGAGCAGTTCCTCGTAGGTGATGATGTAGCCCAGCGAGGTGTCCTTGAGGGTGACCACCACCTGGCTGATGATCGAGGGCAGCATCGCCCGCACCGCCTGCGGGATCAGCACGGAGACCATGACCTGCGTCTTGCGCAGGCCGATGGCGTACGCCGCCTCGCGCTGCCCCTTGGGCACGGCGTTGATGCCGGCCCGGAAGATCTCGGCCTGCACGGAGCCGTTGTAGAGGGTCAGGCCGATCACCAGGGCCCACAGCGGGGCGGAGGTGAAGACGCCCACGTACAGCGCGAAGATCATGATGAGCAGCGGCATCGCGCGGAAGAACTCCACGACGACGGTGGCCACCCAGCGCACGGGCGCGTGGTCGGAGAGCCGGCCGGTGGCCAGCAGCGCGCCCAGCAGCAGGGAGAGCACCACGGCCAGCGCGAAGGCCTTCAAGGTGGCGAGCAGGCCGTCGAGGATCCGCTGCTGGATGTCGGCGTACTGGAACGGCTCCCACAGGTACGAGGCGAACTGCCCCGAGTCGTCGAGCCGCCGGTAGACGAACCACAGCAGCGCGAGGATGGCCAGCGCGGCGACCGCGCCGATGGCACGGTTGCGGATCCTGGCCCGCGGGCCGGGGGCGTCGAAGAGGACGTTCGCGCTCATCGGGCCACCGCCAGCCGGGTCTCGAGCAGCCGGAAGACGGCGCTGATGAAGAAGGTGATGATCAGGTACGCGATCGCCACCCAGATGAAGATGACGAAGATGTTGTAGCCCTTCTCGCCGAGCGTCTTCTGGACGCTGAACAGCTCGAAGACGCTGAAGCCGCCGGCGATCGCGGAGTTCTTGGCCAGCGCGATGAGCAGGCTGCCCAGCGGCGGCAGGACCGTGCGGGTGGCCTGCGGCAGGATGATCAGCCGCAGGGTCTGCGTGAAGGTCATCCCGAGGCTGCGGGCGGCCTCGGCCTGGCCCAGCGGCACCGTGTTCATGCCCGAGCGCACCGCCTCGCAGATGAAGGCCGAGGTGTAGCAGCTCAGGGCGAGCACGGCGAGCTGGAAGAAGCTCCAGGTGTTCAGCCCCAGCCGGGGCAGCACCAGTGCCGCGACGAAGAAGAGCAGGGTCAGGGGGGTGTTCCGCAGCAGCGTGACCCACACGGCGCCGAAGTAGCGCAGCGGCGGCACGGGGGACACCCGGAACGCGGCCATGATCACCCCGAGCACCAGGGCGATCGCCCCGCTGAGCGCGGTCAGCTCGACCGTGCCGAGGAACCCCTCGCGGAAGAGCGCGAAGTTGTCCAGCAGTACGTTCATCGATTCTCCGAAACCGATTCTCCGAAAAGGGGTGCGCCGGCGGCCGCACCGGGCCGCCGGCGCATCACGCTCGGGCTGTGCCGGGGGATGGACGGGACCCGTGTCAGGGCCGGGTCCCGTCCGCAGGGGGGAGGGTCAGGACTGGAGCTGCGGGATCTCGGCACTCACGCCGGACTTGCCGAGCGTGGCGTCGTAGGCCTTCTTCCAGTCGCCGTTGTCCTCGTGGTTCTTCAGGGCCTCGGTGATCGCCTTCTGCAGGACGGTGTCGTCCTTGAGCAGGCCGACGCCGTAGGGCTCCTCGGAGAACGGCTTGCCGATGACCTCCAGGTTGGCCGGGTCCTGCGCGGCGTAGCCCTTGAGGATGGCGTCGTCGGTGGTGACCGCGTCGACCTGGCCGGAGGCGAGGTTCTGCACGCACAGCGAGTACGAGTCGTACTCGACGGTCTTGGCGCCGTAGCCGCCGTCCTTGATGCGCTGGATGGAGGTGGAGCCGGTGGCCGAGCAGACCTTCTTGCCCTTGAGGTCGTCGGTGCTCTTGATGCCGCCGCCCTTCTTGACCAGGAGGTCCTGGCCCGCGACGAAGTACGGGCCGGCGAAGGAGATCTGCTTCTTGCGCTCGTCGTTGATCGTGTAGGTGCCGACGTAGTAGTCGACCTGGCCGCCGGAGATGGCGGTCTCGCGGTTGGCCGACTGGATCGTCTTGAACTCGATCTTGTTTTCGTCGAAGCCGAGGTCGGCGGCGACCATCTTGGCGATCTCGATGTCGAAGCCGGAGTACTTCTTGCTGCCCGGGTCCTGGTAACCCAGGTTCGGCTGGTCGGCCTTGACGCCGATGACGAGCTTGCCGTCCTTCTTGATCCGGTCCCAGGTCTTGGAGCCGGCCAGGTCCACACCGGACTTGACGGTGTACGAGGGCAGTTCGGCGGCGGCGGCGCTGCTGGAGCCGCCCGTGGGCGCGCTGGAGGAGGGCGAGCCCTCCTTGCCGCACGCGGTGGCGGTCGCGGTCAGCGCCAGGACGGCGAGTCCGGCGGCGGCAGTGGTACGGAACCTCATCGTCATCATCCTTAGGTCGGCAAACCTCAGTGGTGGAGGATCTTCGAAAGGAAGTCCTTGGCCCGGTCGCTCCGGGGATTGCTGAAGAACTGGTCCGGCGTCGCCTCTTCGACGATCCGGCCGTCGGCCATGAAGACCACCCGGTTGGCGGCGGACCGCGCGAAGCCCATCTCGTGGGTGACGACGACCATCGTCATGCCGTCGCGCGCGAGCTGCTGCATGACCTCCAGCACCTCGTTGATCATCTCCGGGTCGAGCGCGGAGGTCGGCTCGTCGAAGAGCATCACCTTCGGCTCCATCGCCAGCGCGCGGGCGATGGCGACGCGCTGCTGCTGGCCGCCGGAGAGCTGGGCCGGGTACTTGTCCGCCTGGCTGGCCACGCCCACCCGGTCCAGCAGGGTGCGGGCGCGTTCCTCGGCGGCCTTCTTGTCGGCCTTGCGGACCTTGATCTGCCCGAGTGTCACGTTCTCGAGCACGGTCTTGTGGGCGAAGAGGTTGAAGGACTGGAACACCATGCCGACGTCGGCGCGCAGCCGGGCGAGTTCCTTGCCCTCCGCGGGCAGTGGCCGGCCGTCGATCGTGATGCGGCCCGCGTCGATGGTCTCCAGCCGGTTGACGGCGCGGCACAGGGTCGACTTGCCCGACCCGGACGGGCCGATGACCACCACCACCTCACCGCGTCCGATGGTCAGGTTGATGTCCTGGAGCACGTGCAGAGCGCCGAAGTGCTTGTTCACGCCCTCCAGCACGACCAGGGCGTCGGCCGTGGGCCTGGCGTCCTCGGTCACCGGAACCTCCGTCATCGGCGTGTGCTCCATCCTCGTCGGTTGACTCATCGGTTGACCAGACCTTGAAGATCGACCCTATTGACATCGGGGGAACCGAGTCACCCGATCTGAGGGGAACTTGAGCATCACGATCCGATTACCGAAGGGCACAATTCCTGCACTCTGGGTGAGCGCGCCGGCCGGTGGAGCGTACCGGCTCCGTAACAGTCGGGCCGCGGCGCCCGGAGCGGCTTGACGCGCGCGTCGCCGATCCGCGTGGATGCGGGGGGATGGGTCATCATGGCCGGAACGCGAAGGCCCGACGGCGGGAGGTGAACGGATGAGGCTGCTGCTCGTGGAGGACGACCACCGGGTCGCCGCCGCGCTGTCCGCCGTGCTGGCCAAGCACGGGCTGCAGGTCACCCACGCCCGCAGCGGCGAGGAGGCGCTGCACGCGCTCCTGCCGGACCACGGTCCGGCCTACGACGTGGTGCTGCTCGACCTCGGCCTGCCCGACCAGGACGGCTTCGAGGTGTGCAGCAGGATCCGGCTGCGCACCGCCATACCCGTGATCATGGTCACGGCCCGCGCCGACGTGCGCTCCCGCATCCACGGGCTCAACCTCGGCGCCGACGACTACGTGGTGAAGCCGTACGACACCGGAGAGCTGCTCGCCCGCATCCACGCCGTCTGCCGCCGCAAGGCGCAGGAGGGGCCCGGTGTCGAGGGCGAGGGCGGCGAGGCCGTCGCGGACGGAGGGCCGATCCGGCTCGGGCCGGTCTGCCTGGAGCCGGCCACCCGCAAGGTGACCGTCGACGAGGAGCCGGTGGCGCTCACCCGCAAGGAGTTCGACCTGCTGGCGCTGCTCGCGCAGCGGCCCGGTGTGGTGTTCCGCCGCGAGCAGATCATCAGCGAGGTGTGGCGGACGAGCTGGGAGGGGACCGGGCGCACCCTCGAGGTGCACGTGGCGTCGCTGCGCTCCAAGCTGCGCCTGCCCTCCCTGATCGAGACCGTGCGCGGGGTCGGCTACCGGCTCGTCGTGCCGTCCTCCTAGGGGCGCGCGCGGTGCGCACCCGGCTGCTCCCCCTGCTCATCGTCCTCATGGCGGGTGTGCTGCTGGCGCTCGGCTTCCCGCTCGCCGCGAGCCTGGCCGCCGCCCAGCAGCAGCGGGTCGTCGTCGACCGCATCGACGACACCGCGCGCTTCGCCGCGCTCGCCCAGTACGTCAACACCGACACCGGCGGCGAGCGGGAGGGCACCCTCAAGGCCGACCTGCTGCAGTACCAGCAGGTCTACGGCATCCGGGCCGGCGTCTTCGGCCGCGACGGACGGCCGATCGCCTCGGCGCCGGCCGGCTGGCGGCTGCCGGAGGGCGGCGAGGCCAGGACCGCGTACCGCGAGGCGCTGGCCGGGCGCCGCAGCCACGACCCGCGGCAGATCTGGCCCTGGCAGCACCGCCGGCTGCCGGTCGCCTCCCCGGTGGTGCGGGACGGCGACGTCGTCGCGGTGGTGCTCACCGACTCGCCGACCGGCGCGATGCGCTCGCGCATCCTGCGCGGCTGGCTGCTGCTGGCGGCCGGGGAACTCGCCGCCATGGCGGTCGCCGTGATGGCCGCCTTCCGGCTCACCGGCTGGGTGCTGCGCCCGGTCCGGGTGCTGGACCGGGTTACCCACGACATCGCCACCGGGCGCATGAAGTCCCGTGTCGCGGCCGCCGGCGGGCCGCCCGAACTGCGCCGGCTGGCCCGCTCCTTCAACGAGATGGCCGACAACGTCGAGGAAGTGCTGGACCAGCAGCGGGCCTTCGTCGCCGACGCCTCGCACCAGTTGCGCAACCCGCTGTCGGCGCTGCTGCTGCGGATCGAGCTGCTGGGGCTGGAACTCCCCGAGGGCCACGAGGAGATCGCCTCGGTCCAGGAGGAGGGCAAGCGCCTGGCCTCGGTGCTGGACGACCTGCTCGGGCTGGCCACCGCCGAGCACGCCGAGGCCCACCTCGCCCTCGCCGACGTCGCCGCCCTCACCGCCGAACGCGTGGAGGCCTGGCGGCCGGTCGCCGACCGCGAGGGCGTGGAGCTGTCCTACGACGGCGTCGCGGCGGCCACCGGGTGGGCGGACCGGATCGCGCTGTCCAGCGCCCTGGACGCCGTCATCGACAACGCCCTGAAGTTCACCCCACGCGGTGAACGGGTCCGCGTCGGCACCGCCGTCGCCGTCCGGCCCGGCCGGGTCGAGGTCACCGTCGCCGACGGCGGCCCGGGCCTGAGCGCGGACGAACTCGCCCGCATCGGCGACCGGTTCTGGCGCAGTCCGCTCCACCAGAACGTGGACGGCTCGGGTCTGGGCCTGTCCATCGCGCGGGTCCTGCTGACCCAGGGCGGCGGCGGCATCTCCTACGCCCCGAACGAGCCGCACGGACTGCGCGTGACGCTCACCGTGCCGCGAACGGCTCCCTGAGGCCCGGACCGGCCTGCCGGGCCAGCGGATTGGAGCCTATGGAGTTGTGGATGCTGAAGTTGACGGCGTCCGAGCGGTAGCGGTCGTCCGACCACTCGACCGGGCGGCCCTTCTGCGTCGTCGTGACCCGCCGAACCCGCAGCAGCGGGCTGCCGCGCCGCAGGCCGAGCAGTTCCGCGTCCCTGGTGCCCGCCGCGACGGCGTCGATCAGGTGCTCGCCGTAGGCGAAGACCAGGCCGGTGTCGTCGTACAGCCGCTGGGTCACCGACTCGCAGCCCGGCTCGATGCGCCGCACCGCGGGGGCGATCCAGTCCGCGTACACCGTGCGCTCGACCAGGACGCGCTCGCCGTCCAGACCGCGCACGCGCAGCACGTACAGCACCTCGGTGCCCGGGCGCAGGTGCAGCCGCGCGGCGTCCTCGGTGTCGGCCGGCCGGGTCTCGGAGGAGACCACCTCGCCGGAGGCCGCGCGGCCCATGGCGCGGGCCCACTGGGCGAAGCTGCGCAGTTCCGCGAAGCTCTGGCTGCGCCGGCTGGCCAGGACGACCCGGCGGGCCCCCTGCCGGGAGCCGATCAGGCCCTCGGTGGTGAGCGCCGCGATCGCCTGCCGCACCGTGCCGCGCGAGACGCCGTAGCGGGCGGCCAGTTCGGTCTCCGGGGGCAACAGGGCACCGACTGTGTACTGCTCGTCGTCGATGGCCCGCCGCAGTTCCTCGGCGATCTCTTCGTGCCGCGCCGTCACCGCGTCCCCTTCCGTTCATTCGTTGTCTGCGCACAACATGGGTCAGCGTAGACGAGCCGGACCGGGGCCGTCGCAGGGGTATGGGTCAACTTGCCGGCAGCGCAGATCCGTTGTCATCAGCGGCGTACTGTTCTCCGGCCGCTGTCCGGGGTTCTCGCCCCGTTCACGGAAAGGACATGGATGCCGGGCCTACTGGGGGCAACTTGTTCAAACAAGTGATGCCGGTCCTGGTCGCCCAGGACCCGACACCCCTACCCAGGAGACATCCGTGCCCGCGTCCCTCCCGAAGGCGGCGTCCGTCGCCGCCGGTCTTGCTCTGACCGCGCTGGCCCTCAGCGCCTGTGGCTCCGCCCCCTCCACCCAGACCTCCGCCGACGGCAAGAGCGCCGCCACCGCGACCTCCGCCGAGGAGTTCGGCGGCATGGACGCCCTTGTGGCCGCCGCCAAGAAGGAGGGCACCCTCAACGCGATCGCCCTGCCCCGCGACTGGGCCAACTACGGCGAGCTGATCGACGGCTTCACCAAGAAGTACGGGATCAAGATCAACGACGAGACCCCGGACGCGGCCAGCCAGGACGAGATCAACGCCGTCACCTCCCGCAAGGGCCAGGACCGCGCCCCCGACGTCCTGGACCTCGGCAGCTCCTTCGCGGTCAGCGGCGCGCAGCAGGGCCTGTTCGCCTCCTACAAGGTCGCCTCCTTCGACGACATCCCGGCCGCCCAGAAGGACGCGCAGGCCCGCTGGTACAACGACTACGGCGGCTACGTCTCCATCGGCTGCGACGCCAAGCGGGTCAAGGCCTGCCCGACGACCTTCGCCGACCTGCTCAAGCCCGAGTACAAGGGCCAGGTGGCCCTGAACGGCAACCCGACCAAGTCCGGCTCCGCCTTCGGCGGCGTGTACGCGGCGGCCCTGGCCAACGGCGGCTCCTTCGACGACATCCAGGCCGGCCTGGACTTCTTCGCCAAGCTGAAGAAGAACGGCAACTACACGCCGGTCGAGTCCACCCCGGCCACCGTCGAGAAGGGCGAGACGCCCATCTCCATCGACTGGGACTACCTGAACGCCGGCTACGCCAAGGAGTTCGCCAGCAAGGGCCTGGACTGGAAGGTCTCCGTCCCCGAGGACGGCAAGTACGCCCAGTACTACTCCCAGGCGATCAACAAGGACGCCCCGCACCCCGCGGCCGCACGCCTGTGGCAGGAGTACCTCTACAGCGCCGAGGGCCAGAACCTGTGGCTCAAGGGCTTCGCCCGCCCCGTCCTGATGTCCGCCATGGAGACGGCCGGCACCCTCGACAAGGCCGCCGCCGCCGCGCTCCCCCCGGTCACCGGCACCCCGTCCTTCCCGACCGAGGACCAGCAGGCCAAGGCCAAGGACGTCCTCGCCCAGGGCTGGGCCAAGGCCGTCACCGGATGACCGACCTCATGACAGCCACCGTCGCGCCCGCCGACGCCGGGGAGAAGACCCCGGCGCGGCGGCGCCCCGCCGGCTGGCTCGCGGTGGCCCCGCTGCTCGTCTTCGTGGCGATCAGTTTCGGGGCCCCCGCCCTGGCCATGCTGAACGGCGCCTTCACGGTCAAGGACCCCGCCACCGGGGCCTCCTCGTACACCACGGCGAACCTGACGCACTCGCTGCAGGGTGCCTACCTGACCGCCCTGTGGGGCAGCGTCAAGCTGTCCGCGCTCTCCGCGGCGATCGGTACCGTGTGCGGGCTGCTGCTCGCGCAGGCCGTGGTCACCTCGCGCTTCCGCGCGCTGCGCGAGGCCGTTCTGACCGCCTCCGGCGTGCTCGCCAACTTCGGCGGCGTGCCGCTCGCCTTCGCCTTCGTCGCCACCCTCGGCAACTCGGGCATCCTCACCCGCCGGCTGGGCCTCGCCGACAAGGGCTGGAACCTCTACAGCTTCTGGGGCCTGGTGATCGTCTACCTGTACTTCCTCATCCCGCTGATGGTGCTCACCGTGACCCCCGCGCTGGACGGTCTGCGGGTCCAGTGGCGTGAGGCGGCCCAGAACAACGGCGCCACCGGCGTGCAGTACTGGCGGCACGTGGCGCTGCCGGTGCTGGCCCCCTCGCTCCTCGGCGGTTTCGTGCTGCTCTTCGGCAGCGCCTTCGCCGCGTACGCCACCGCGGCCGCCATGGTCGGCAGCTCGGTGCCGCTGGTTCCCCTGCAGATCGCCGACGCCATCTCCGGAAACGTACTGGTCGGCCAGGAGAACGTCGGCCTGGCGCTCAGTCTCGACATGGTCGTCGTCGCCGGCCTGGTCATGGCGATCTACCTGCCCCTGCAACGACGGAGCGCGCGATGGCTCGTGTGACCACCGCACGACTGCGGCCCTGGCGGGGAGTCGTCCTCGCCTTCGCCGCGATCTACTTCCTGATGCCGCTGGCCGCCTCGGCGATCTTCACCGTGGACGTCCCCGGCCAGGGCTTCACCCTCGACGCCTACGGGCAGATCTTCGCGGCCGAGGGCTTCACCACCAGCCTGCTGCTCTCCCTGGAGCTGGCCGCCGCCACCGTCCTGGTCGTGCTGCTGCTCATGGTCCCCGCCATGGTGGCGCTGCGGCTGTCGGCGCCGCGGTTGCGCCCAGTGGTCGAGGTGGTCTGCTCGCTGCCGCTGGTCGTGCCGCCGATCGCCCTGGTGGCCGGTGTCCGCACCGTGCTGGGTTGGGGCCCGGAGTACCTGTCCAGCACGCCCCTGTTCCAGACGTTCGTGGCCGTCCAGAACCCGGACTTCCCCGTGGTGCTGGTCCTCACGGACGTCGTGATGGCGCTGCCCTTCGTCTACCGGGCACTCGACGCCGGCCTGCGGGCGGTCGACGTCCGCACCCTGGTGGAGGCCGCCCGTTCCTGCGGAGCGAGCTGGCCGCGCGCCCTGGTCAACGCGGTGCTCCCGAACCTGCGCGGGGCGCTGCTGAACGCCTCGTTCCTGACCCTCGCCCTCGTGCTCGGCGAGTTCACCGTCGCCTCGCTGCTCGGCTTCCAGCCCTTCGCCGTGTGGATCGTCACCGCCAGCGGTTCGCAGGCCCAGTTGTCCGTCGCCGTATCGGTGCTCAGCCTGCTCGTCACCTGGGCGCTGCTGCTGGCACTGACCGCGTTCAGCGGACGCCGTTCCTCGACACGTACCGCCTCCCAGGAGTGACCGACACCATGACCGACACCGTCCCCGCCCCGCCCACCGACGCCGCCCCGCGCACCGCGGGCGGCGCCACCGTCGAGTTCCGGGCGCTGCGCCGGTCCTTCGGCGCGACCACCGCGCTGGACGGGCTGGACCTGACCGTGCAGCCCGGCGAACTGCTCGCCCTGCTGGGCCCGTCCGGTTGCGGCAAGACCACCGCGCTGCGCATGCTCGCGGGCTTCGAGCACCCCGACTCCGGCCAGGTCCTCGTCGACGGCAAGGACGTCACCTCGACCCCGGCGCACCGCCGCGACGCCGGCATGGTCTTCCAGTCCTACAGCCTCTTCCCGCACCTGAGCGCCGTCGACAACGTCGCCTTCGGGCTGCGCATGCGCAAGGTCGGCACCGCCGAGCGCCGCAGGCGCGCCGCCGAACTGCTGGAGCTCGTCGGCCTGCCGAGCCACGCCGACCGCTTCCCGCACCAGCTCTCCGGCGGCCAGCAGCAGCGCGTGGCGCTCGCCCGCGCCCTGGCGCTGCGGCCGCGCGTGCTGCTGCTGGACGAGCCGCTGAGCGCCCTGGACGCCAAGGTGCGCACCAACCTCCGGGAGGAGATCCGCCGCCTGCAGCTGGAACTCGGCATCACCACGCTGTTCGTGACGCACGACCAGGAGGAGGCGCTGTCCATGGCCGACCGCGTCGCCGTCATGAACGCCGGCCGCCTGGAGCAGTGCGCCGCCCCCGCCGAGCTGTACGACCGCCCGGCGACCGCCTTCGTCGCCGAGTTCGTCGGCACCAACAGCCGGATTCCGGGCCACCTGGCCGACGACGGGTACGTCGAGGTCCTGGGCCGCCGTCTGCCCGCCGAGAGCGGCACCGCCGACGGTTCCCACGGTTCCGGCGGCCGCGAGGTCGACGTGCTGGTGCGTCCCGAGGCGGTGACCGTGTCCGCCGACCCCACCGGCGACGCGCACGTCGTGGCGACCGCCTTCCTCGGCGCGGTGACCCGGGTGACCGTCCGGCTGCCCGACGGCACCGACGTCAAGGCCGACCTGCCCAGCACCGAGGCCGCCGTGCTGCCGCCCGGCGCGCCCGTCTCCCTGTCCCTGCCCGACCGCCCCGTCCTGGTGGCCGCGCGGGCCGCCTGACCCCGACCGCACCGCCGACAGCACCGCCCATCCCCCCACACCCCGTTGAAAGAGAGTTCCGTGACCCACCCACCGACCCACCCGCTCAACGCCGTTCTGTTCGACATGGACGGCACGCTCGTCGACACCGAGGAGCTGTGGTGGCAGGCGGTCGAGCAAGTGGCCGCCGGGTTGGGGCACGTGCTCGGCGACGCCGACGTGACCGAGGTCCTCGGCCGCGCCGTCGAGCACACCGCCGCACATCTGGTGAGCACGACCGGGACGGCGACCCGCGCCGAGGAGCTGGCCGCCGTCCTGCACCGCGAGTTCGCGACCCGGGTCCGGGACCGTACCGTCCCGCGCCCCGGCGCGATCGAACTGCTCGACGAACTGGCCCGGCACGCCGTCCCCATCGCTCTCGTGTCGGCCTCCCCCCGTGAGGTCGTCGACATCGTCCTCGACGTTCTCGGCCGGGACCGCTTCGCGGTCTCCTTCACCGCCGACGACACCGAGCGCACCAAGCCCGCCCCCGACCCCTACCTCGCCGCGGCCCGCGCCCTGGGCGCCGACCCGGCCTCCTGCGTCGCCGTCGAGGACACCCCGACCGGCGTCGCCTCCGCGGAGGCCGCCGGCTGCCGGGTGCTCGCCGTGCCCTCGCTGGCGCCGATCGCGCCCGGCCCCGGACGCCTGGTGCTGGGCAGCCTGGAGCAGGTCGGCATCACGGTGCTGCGGGACCTGGTGCGCCGCGAACCGTCCTTCCTGGTACCCGCCTTCACCACCCGCGCCGCCCGGGTCGGCGAGCCCTTCCGGGCCACCGTGGCCGGGCTGCTGCGCGGCGCCCCCGTGACGTACGCGAAGAGCGCCGGCCCGGAGTGGGCCGAGGTCCGCGCCGACGGCACGGTCACCGGCACACCCGACGCGCCCGGCGAGGCCGCGGTCAGCGTCACCGCCACCGACGACATCGGGCGCACCGCCGTCGTCACCGCCCGGGTCCCGGTCGTCGCGGCCGGCGAGCCCCTGGTGCGCCGGGTGCGCGTCATGACGTGGAACCTGTGGCGCGGCGGCACCATGGTCGACGACCGCCGCGACAGGCAACTGCGCGTCCTGCTGGACGCGGACGCCGACGTCGTCGGCCTCCAGGAGACCCTCACCCACTCCGCCAAGGAGCTGGCGGAGGCACTCGGCTGGGACTACCACCAGGCCGGCGACAACCTCGGCGTGATCAGCCGCTACCCGATCGTCTCCCGCCACGGCCTGCCCGCGACCCCGTTCTACGGCGGTCTCGGCGCGACCGTGCGCCTCGACGCGGACCGCGAGGTCACGGTGTGGAGCGCGCACCTGAACTACACGCCCTACGGCCCGTACGACGCCCTGAACGACCGGCTGCCGGTCGAGGCGCTGGCCGAGCGCGAGGAGTCCTCGGGCCGCCTCGGCGAGATCCGGCGCATCCTGAGCGACATGGCCGGCGACCTCGCCGCCCGCGACACCACGCCGGTGCTGCTGATCGGGGACTTCAACGTCCCCTCCCACCTGGACTGGACCGCCGAGGCGGCCCCGCTCCACGGCGGTCGCGAGGTGCCCTGGCCGGTCACCCTGGAGGCCGAGGCGGCCGGACTGCGCGACTCCTACCGCGACGCCCACCCCGACCCGGTGCGCGACCCGGGCACCACCTGGTCGCCGGTGAACCCCGCGCCCGAACCGCAGGACCGGATCGACTTCGTGCTCTACGCGGGCAGCGGGCTGGAGGTCCTGGACTCCACGACGCTCGTCACCGGCGACCCCCGTCCCGAGCCCGACGTCGCGTCCAACGCGTGGCCCTCCGACCACGCCGCCGTCGTCACGACCTTCGCGCTGCGCTGAGGCCCGCGGGGCCGCCCGGGGGGCACCGGCGCCGTCAGGCGCACTCCTCCATCTCCTCGGGCGGCCGCTGGTCCGCGAGCTGCTGCGGGGTGAGCGGCTTGAGGTGCTTGATGTACGACGCCCGCCAGGCGCCCGAGGTGATCTCGTCCCGTATCGCGTCGCATATGGCGTGCTTCAGCGCGGGCTCGTTCTTCTGGATGCCCACACCGTATTCCTCGATCCCGAAGGGCACGCCCAGCAGCCGCAGCCGCGTGGGGTGCTGGGCCCGGTAGCCGGCCAGGATGATGTCGTCGGTGGAGACGGCGTCGACCTGCCCCTTCAGCAACTCGTCGACGCAGATACCGTACGAGGCCTGCTGGTCGGTCTTTATCAGCGGGAACTGCTTCCCCAGGCGCTCGGCGGGAGTGGAGTCCGTGACCGTGCACACTGTGTGGCCGAACAGGTCCTGCGCGCCGTGGATGGGCGAGTCGGTGCGCACCAGGAAGTCCTGTGCCGCCTGGTAGTACGGGCCCGCGAAGTCGACCTGCTCCTTGCGCGCGGCCGTGATCGAATAGCTCGCCACTATCAGGTCGACCTGGCCCGCCTTCAGGCGGTACTCGCGGGACTGCGTGTCCACGACGGTGAACTGGACCCGCTGGAAACCCAGATGACGGGCGATCGCCCAGGCCAGGTCGATGTCGAAGCCCTCGTAGCCGGCCTTGGCGGTCGACGAGACCTGGCTCAGCCCCGGCTGGTCCTTCTTGACGCCGACGAGCAGATAGCCGCGCTCACGGGCCGCCTGGTACGTCGGGGAACCGGCCAGCCGCAGCCCGTTGTCGTCCCGCAGCCCGTCGGTGGCGAACCAGCCGGCGGCCGCGAGCACCACCAGTCCCACGCCGCCCGCCAGCAGCGCGCGCCAGCGCCGCCACGCGAGGCGCCCGCCGCCGGGCCGCGGCGCCGGCGCGGCGCTCTCCGCCGCGGACGGGTCCGTGAGCTGCTCCGGGACGTGTACCGCCGACTCGGTGGCCTGCGGGTCGTAGTCGGCATGGACGGGCAGGGGGAACTGCGGGGTCTCCTGCGCCACGTGCTGCAGCAACTGCTCGGCGCGCTGCGCCGTCATCCGCGCGTCGGGGTCCTTCACCAGCAGCCCGTCGACCAGCGGGCGCAGCGGCCCGCCGTGCGCCATCGGCGGCGGCTCCGAGGTGCGCACGGCCTCCAGCACCTCGTACGGCGTCGGCCCCCGGAACGGCGGCCGGCCCTCCACCATCTCGTACAGCGTGACGCCCAGCGACCACAGGTCGGAAGCGGGCGTCGGGGGCTGCCGGTTGGCGACCTCCGGGGCGAGGTACTGCGGGGTGCCCACGGTCTCGTGCAGCCGCGTCACCTGCGCCGCGCCCTCGAAGGTGGCGATGCCGAAGTCCATCAGGACGGCCCGGCCGTCGCGCCGGAAGAGGATGTTGTGCGGCTTCACGTCCCGGTGCAGCACACCGGCCGCGTGCACCGCGCGCAGACCGCGCAGCACCTCCAGCCCGATCCGTGCCGCCTGCAGGGCCGGCAGCCGGCCCCGCTCGCGCAACTGGTCGGCCAGGGAGTGCGGATTGACCTGCTCCATGACGATCCAGACCTGGCCCTCGGCCTCGATCACATCGTGCACGGCGACCACGTGCTCGTGCCCGATCCGGGCGATCGCCTGCGCCTCCCGGCGCGCCCGCTCCACCCACTGCGCCTGCGTCTCCGGGTCCAGCGCCCCGCGGAACAGCAGCTCCTTGACGGCGACCTGACGGCCGAGCCGGTTGTCGTACGCCTCCCAGACCACGCCCATGCCGCCGCGCCCGAGCTGCCGGCGCAGTTCGTAGCGGCCGTCGATGAGGGTCTCCGGAATACCCTCAGTGCTCATGCCTGTGCCCCCATCGGTCCGTGGTCGGCTACAGGTTATGGGGCGGCGACAGGGATGAACATCGGCCCCGGGGAAGGGAGATGATCACATGTCGGACGGAACGCCGCCAACCGGGCCTATGGCTTCACGGAGCGGTAGTAGCGCTCGGCTCCCGCGTGCAGCGGCAGCGGGTCGGTGAAGACGGCTGTCCGCAGATCCACCAGCTGTGCGGCGTGCACCTCCTGGCCGATCCGGTCGCGGCTGTCGATGACCGTCCTGGTGAGCCGTTCCACCAGCCCGGTGTCCTGCCGGTCCGTGGTGATGAGCAGATTGGCCACGGCGATGGTCTGCACCGCCCGCCCGCCCTGGATCATCGGATAGGCGTCCGCGGGCATCACGGCCTGCCGGTAGTAGCCGGACTCGTCGTCCCCGGAGTGCAGGGCGGTCACGAGGTCGCCGAGCTGGACCAGCTTGACGTCGGACCTCTCCGCCAGATCCGTCACGGCCTTCGTCGGCAGGCCGCCCGACCAGAAGAACGCGTCCAGCTTGCCCTCGCGCAGCAGCTGGGGCGCCGTGTCGATGCCGACCGCCTTCCGGCGCACGTCCCCCTCGTGCCCCAGGCCCGCCGCGGTGAGCAGCCGCCGCGCTATGAGGTTCACCCCGGAACTGGGCTGCCCCACCCCGACGCGCAGCCCCCGCAGGTCCTTCGCCGACCGCACCTTGGAGTCGGCGGGCACCACGAGCTGCATGTAGTCGTCGTACAGCCGTGCGCACGCCCGCAGGCGTCCGGCCCCCTCGCCCCGGTAGTCCGCGACCGCGTCGGCCGCCGCTATCGCGAAGTCCGCCTTCCCGGTGGCCACCCGCCGCACGTTGTCCACCGACCCCTCGGAGGGCACGAGGCGTACCCGCACGCCCGGCAGGTCGGTGCGCAGGTAGGGCTGGAGCCGCTTGCCGTAGGTCTCGTAGACGCCGCTGCGCGACCCGGTCGAGAAGGACACGGCCCCGGTCGGGTACGACGGGCCCTCCGCGGGCAGCAGCCACCACACCAGCAGCGCCGTCGCCGCGGCAGCCGCCAGCACCGCCTGCACGACCCGGCGCCTGCCGATACGGGGGACCTCCATCCGGGCGATACTGCCAGCCCCCTCCCGCCCTGGCCAGCGCCCGCCGCCGGGCGCGCGGTGCCCGGGGCGTCGCTACGCTCGGAAGGACGACCGCGTCCCGCACGTCGTACCGGAGGCACCGGATGCACCCCTCGGCCGCCTGGGACCTCGGCGGCCTCGTCGTCCGCCGGGTCGACGAGACCGCCCTGCCGCCGCGGACCGGCGCGGTGCTCCTGCCGGGGGCCACTCCGGCCGTCATGGCCGCCGTGGCCTGGCTGCTACCCGACTTCGTCCGGCAGGACGGCACGCTGCGGCTGCACAGCCACACGTTCGCCTGGCGGGCGGACGGGCTGAGCGTCCTGGTGGACACGGGCATCGGCAACGGGAAACCGCGCGACGACCCGGCCTGGGACCGGCTGGACACCGACTACCTGCTGCGCCTGGCCGGCGCGGGGTTCCCGCCCGAGGAGGTGGACCTGGTGATCCTCACCCACCTGCACACCGACCACGTCGGCTGGAACACCCGCGACGACGGCGGCAGATGGGTCCCCACCTTCCCCCACGCCCGCCACGTCGTCCCGCGCGCCGAGTGGGACCACTGGGCCGGCCCGGCCACGGACGCGGCCCACCGGCAGGTCCTCCGCGACTCGGTGCTCCCGGTGCGCGACGCCGGGCTGCTCGACCTGGTGGACGTGGGCGACGGCCCCGCCGAGCCCGCCCCGGGGATCCGGCTGCTGCCGGTGCCGGGCCACACCCCGGGACAGGTGGCCGTCGAGGTGCGCGGCGCCGACCGGACCGCCGTGATCGGCGCCGACAGTGTGCACCACCCCGTCCAGGTCGCGCGGCCGGACCTCACCAGCCCCACCGACACCGACCCCGCGCTGTCCGTCCGCAGCCGCCGCGCACTGCTCGGCCGGCTGGCCGGCACGGACACGCTGCTCCTGGGCACGCACTTCCCGCCGCCGACCGCCGGCACGGTCGTCCCGGACGGGAACACCCACCGGCTCGTGCCCGTCCCGGGGGGGAACGTGAGCACGAGCGGTTCCGGCGCCCCCTTACCCTGGATGGGTGCAGCGTGAAGAGCAGGGTGTGAAGAGCTACGAGATCCGCACCTACGGGTGCCAGATGAACGTCCACGACTCCGAACGGCTGGCCGGCCTCCTGGAGGCGGCCGGCTACGTTCGCGCGCCCAAGGACGCCGACGGCACGGTGTCCGCGGACGTCGTGGTCTTCAACACCTGCGCGGTGCGCGAGAACGCCGACAACCGGTTGTACGGCAACCTCGGCCGCCTCGCCCCGCAGAAGGCGGCCCGCCCGGGCATGCAGATCGCCGTCGGCGGCTGCCTGGCGCAGAAGGACCGCGACACGATCGTGAAGAAGGCCCCCTGGGTCGACGTCGTCTTCGGCACCCACAACATCGGCAGCCTGCCGGTGCTGCTGGAGCGCGCCCGGGTCGCCGAGGAGGCCCAGGTCGAGATCGCCGAGTCGCTGGAGACCTTCCCCTCCACCCTGCCGACCCGGCGGGAGTCCGCGTACGCGGCCTGGGTGTCCATCTCGGTGGGCTGCAACAACACCTGCACCTTCTGCATCGTCCCCGCGCTGCGCGGCAAGGAGAAGGACCGCCGCCCCGGCGACATCCTTGCCGAGGTCGAGGCGCTGGTCGCCGAGGGCGTCGTCGAGGTGACGCTGCTCGGCCAGAACGTCAACGCGTACGGCTCCGACATCGGCGACCGCGAGGCCTTCAGCAAGCTGCTGCGCGCCACCGGCGGGATCGACGGGCTGGAGCGGGTCCGCTTCACCTCGCCGCACCCGCGCGACTTCACCGACGACGTGATCGCGGCCATGGCCGAGACCCCGAACGTGATGCACCAGTTGCACATGCCGCTGCAGTCCGGCTCCGACACCGTGCTGCGCGCCATGCGCCGCTCGTACCGGCAGGACCGCTACCTCGGCATCATCGAGAAGGTGCGCGCCGCCATGCCGGACGCCGCCATCTCCACCGACATCATCGTGGGCTTCCCCGGCGAGACCGACGAGGACTTCGAGCAGACGCTGCACGTGGTGCGCGAGGCCCGGTTCGCCCAGGCCTTCACCTTCCAGTACTCCAAGCGCCCCGGCACGCCCGCCGCCGAGATGGACGGCCAGGTGCCCAAGGCCGTGGTGCAGGAGCGGTACGAGCGCCTGGTCGCGCTCCAGGAGGAGATCTCCTGGGAGGAGAACAAGAAGCAGGTCGGCCGGACCCTGGAGATCCTGGTCGCCGAGGGCGAGGGCCGCAAGGACGACGCCACGCACCGTCTGTCCGGCCGCGCCGGCGACAACCGCCTGGTGCACTTCGCGCCGCCGGCCGAGCCCGTGCGCCCCGGCGACATGGTGACCGCGGAGATCACCTACGCCGCGCCGCACCACCTGCTCGCGGAGCGCCCCGCCCTCGCCGTCCGCCGCACCCCGGCGGGCGACGCCTGGGAGCGGCGCAGCGCGGCCGCGGCCGCCAAGCCCGCGGGCGTCCTGCTCGGGCTGCCGACGATCGGCGTCCCGGCGCCGATGCCCGCGGCCGCACCGGGCTGCGCCACCCACTGACCGGGCGGGGGCCCGGCGGGAGCACACCACAGCGATCCGAGGGGGGACGGCATGAGCCGTTGGGGTCTGTTCGTCGAGGAGACCGTCGGCAGCGGCGACAACAGGCGCTGGGAGTTCGACCTGCTCGGCCACGCCGACGGGAGCCGTGAGGACGCGCTGCGCGCCCTGGAGCGCACGGCGCAGGCCTTCCGGCCCAGGAAGCCGCTGAGCGTGCGGCGCACCTGGACGTACCGCACCGGGGACGGCCTGCTGCAGGTCAACGAGGGCATGACCACGACCTACATCTGCCGTTTCACGGTGGCCGAGCTCATCGCCGACAGCAAGGACGCCTCGGTGGCGCCCACGCCCCGCGACCGTGTGCCCGAGGGGTACTGAGCCGGCGCGCGTTAGGCTTCCGATCATGCTGGTCGCCGCCGCCGTATGCCCCTGCCCGCCGCTGCTCGTGCCCGAGGTCGCCTCGGGCGCGTCCGCCGAGCTGGACACCCTGCGCGCGGCCTGTGCCGACGCGCTGGCCGTGGTCTCGGCCGCCCGCCCCGACCTGCTGGTCGTGGTCGGCGCGGTCGGTACGGGGGAGAGCTCCCACGTCTGGGAGGGCGGTGGCACCGGGTCGCTGCGCCCGTACGGGGTGAACCGCGCGGTGCGCCTGGGCGACGGCTCGGACCCCGAGCCGCTGGCCCCGGCGCTGACGGTCGCCGCCGCGCTGCTGGAGGACGCGCGCCTGGCCGCGCCCCTGCACGGCTGCGCGGTGCCCGAGGACGCGCCGGCCGGGCGCATGCTGGAGCTGGGCCGAGGTCTGGCGGAGCTGGCGGACCGGGTGGCGCTGCTGGTCATGGGCGACGGCAGCAACTGCCGCACCCTCAAGGCCCCCGGCTACCTGGACGACCGCGCGGAGGCCTTCGACGCCTCCGTCGCACGGGCGCTGGGCACCGCGGACACGGCCGCGCTGGCCGGGCTGGACGCCGGGCTGGCGGGTGAGCTGCGGGCCGCGGGACGGGCCCCGTGGCAGGTGCTGGCCGGCGCGGCAGAGCAGGCCGCACTGGGCGGCGCCCTGCTGTACGACGAGGCGCCCTACGGCGTGGGCTACTTCGTGTCGGTCTGGTCCTAGGCCTGTCGTCGCATTCCCTCCCCCAGCTGCAGCCGGGAGCCGGGGGACCCGCGGAGCCCGCCCTCCGGGCGGCCGGAGCCCACGTGACGACAGGGCTAGTCCCGCTTGTCCTTCATCTGACCCAGGGCGCCCTTGGTCTTGTCCACGCCCGAGTCGATCTTGCTGCTGTACTTGTGCTTGGTCTTCTCGTCGACCGTGTGCGCGACCTTGTCGAGCTTCGACTCGATCGCGTCGCCGTGGCGTTCCACGAAATCCCCGGCCTTGGCCTTGGCCTGTTCGGCCTTGGCCTTCAACGTGTCCATGAGGCTCATGGCTCACCGTCCCCTGCGTGGAATGGCCCGAAATGACCTTTTCTGTTTGATGATGCTACTCGTCCGGGGGTGAATCCGCCCCGCCGGGATTTGCGAAACTGTGCACGTGAAGAACGACGCCCCCCACGTGATCGCCGTCGTCGGCCCCACGGCCGCCGGCAAGTCCGACCTCGGTGTCGCCCTGGCCCGGGCCCTGGACGGTGAGGTGATCAACGCCGACTCCATGCAGTTGTACCGCGGCATGGACATCGGCACCGCCAAGCTCGCCGAGGAGGAGCGGCACGGCGTCCCGCACCACCTCCTGGACATCTGGGACGTCACCCAGGCCGCCAGCGTCGCCGAGTACCAGCGCCTGGCCCGGGCCGAGATCGACCGCCTGCTGGCCGCCGGGCGCAGCGCGGTCCTCGTCGGCGGTTCCGGTCTCTACGTGCGCGCCGCGATCGACGCCCTGGACTTCCCCGGCACCGACCCCGACGTGCGGGCCCGCCTGGAGGCCGAGCTGGAGGAGCAGGGCTCCGGTCCGCTGCACGCGCGTCTGGCCGCCGTCGACCCCGAGGCGGCGCGGGCGATCCTGCCCAGCAACGGGCGGCGTGTGGTGCGCGCCCTGGAGGTCGTGGAGATCACCGGCCGCCCCTTCACGGCGAACCTGCCCGACGCGCACTCCAAGGGGTCGGTCTACGACACGGTCCAGATCGGAGTGGACGTGCCGCGCCCCGAGCTCGACGAGCGGATCGCGCTGCGCGTCGACCGGATGTGGGACGCCGGGCTGGTCGGCGAGGTGCGGGCGTTGGAGGCGGCAGGCCTGCGTGAGGGGCGGACCGCCTCCCGGGCGCTCGGCTACCAGCAGATCCTCGCCGCTTTCCTGGGCGCCTGCACCGAGCAGGAGGCGCGCGACGAGACCGTGCGCGCCACCAAACGCTTCGCGCGCCGTCAGGATTCGTGGTTCCGCCGCGACCGCCGGGTGCACTGGCTCGGCGGTCGCGGAGAGGAACTGGTGGGCCAGGCCCTCGCCCTGTTCGGCCCGGCCCGGCCCAGCGGTCACAGCCTGATCACGTGATGGCATCGGGACGCCCCAGCGGCACTTGACGCCACTTCGAGCGTGCCATCATCGAGCATCGGGCTACGATGTCGGACTCTTTGGAGGGCGCGTGGCGATGGAAGCCGGCCCTCGCAACGGACCGCAACCGGAGCAGGCGGAGGGTGCCGCGGACGCGGAACACGACCGCCTCGTGGTCGACGGACCCCTGGAGGACCCGCTCGACGCGCAGACCCTCGCGGAGGAGGAGCAGTCCTTCCGCGAGCTGCGCCCCGAGCGCCGTCTGCGCGTGTGGCAGATCGCCCCGATCGTCGCTCTGGGCGCGCTCGGCTCGCTGATGTTCGCCTTCCCGCTCGCCTTCGAGACCGGGGACGGCGGCGCCGTCGTCGCCATGCTCGGCTTCCTGCTGGGCTGCTGCGCGGCCGGCTGGGGCCTGATGGCCGCCCGCAAGGTCGGTTACACGTGGCCGGGCCTGCCCGCCCGCGGCTCGGAACGGCGTCCCGACTGGCGCTACCTCGCCCTGTACGCGGCCGTGATCATCGTGCTGGCGCTGCTGGCCTTCTGGCGCGTCGCCCGCCTGCGCTGACCCGTAGGATCGGGGCATGACCACCGCCGCACCGCAGGGCCTGCCGTTCCTCAAGGGGCACGGCACGGAGAACGACTTCGTGATCATCCCCGACCACGACGGGGAACTGGACCTGACCGCCGCGATGGTCGCCCGGCTCTGCGACCGCCGGGCCGGGATCGGCGCGGACGGCGTGCTGCGGGTGGTCCGCTCCGCGAAGCACCCCGAGGCCGCGGCGATGGCCGCGGAGGCCGAGTGGTTCATGGACTACCGCAACGGCGACGGCACCGTCGCCGAGATGTGCGGCAACGGCGTCCGGGTCTTCGCCCGCTACCTGGAGCGCGCCGGTCTCGCCGAGGCCGGTGACCTCGCGATCGCCACCCGCGCCGGTGTGCGGCAGGCGCACCTCGCCAAGAACGGCGACGTCACCGTGGACATGGGACGTGTCGTGCTGCCCGAGGGCGAGGTCGAGGTCTCCGTCGGCGAGCGCCGCTGGCCGGCCCGCAACGTGAACATGGGCAATCCGCACGCCGTCGCGTTTGTCGACGACCTCGCCGAGGCCGGCGACCTGCTGACGTCCCCGGTCTGGGAGCCCGCCGCGGCCTACCCGGACGGCGTGAACGTCGAGTTCGTGGTCGACCGCGGCCCCGGGCACGTCGCCATGCGGGTCCATGAGCGCGGCTCGGGCGAGACCCGGTCCTGCGGCACGGGCGCCTGCGCCGTCATGGTCGCCGCGGCCCGCCGCGACGGGCTCGACCCGGCCGTGACGGGCCGTCCGCAGACCTACACCGTGGACGTGCCCGGCGGGCGACTGTCCGTCACCGAACACCCGGACGGCACGGTCGAGATGACCGGACCGGCCGTCATCGTCGCCACGGGCGTGATCGACCCGGCCTGGCTGCGCGAAAGCGCATAAGCCTACCCGTCCTCCGGGGTGTTCATTCGCTCGAACGGGTGATGCCGATCACGCTGGGCGAGAGCGTGGCAGCGGCACGTGATGGGCTCGGTAGCATCAAGCACCGGCACGGAAGCCATCCCGCCGCCGGTCGACGCTGCCGGAGGTGCCCGTATGAGCCCAGACAACGCAGTGGAAGCCGTCCCGAACTCCGAGGGGCGCAGGCGCATCCCGCGGACGGCGGACCTGCGCCGGCTGGGGCGTGCGGCCCTGCTCGGTCCCGGCGGCCGGGGGCGCGTGCCGGACGCGATCGAGCACATCGCCAAGGTGCACCGCCTGCGACATCCCCGTGCGGACCTCGCCATCCTGCGCAAGGCGTACGAGCTCGCCGAGTCCTCGCACCGCGGCCAAACGCGCAAGAGCGGTGAGCCGTACATCACGCACCCGCTCGCGGTGACCCTCATCCTGGCCGAACTCGGCGCGGAGACCACGACCTTGACGGCCTCCCTGCTCCACGACACGGTCGAGGACACCGATGTGACGCTGGACCAGGTGGGCGAGGAGTTCGGCGCGGAGGTGCGCTTCCTGGTCGACGGGGTCACCAAGCTGGAGAAGGTCGACTACGGGGCCGCGGCCGAGCCCGAGACCTTCCGCAAGATGCTGGTCGCCACCGGCAACGACGTCCGTGTGATGTCGATCAAGCTCGCCGACCGACTGCACAACATGCGCACCCTCGGCGTCATGCGCCCCGAGAAGCAGGCGCGCATCGCCAAGGTCACCCGGGACGTGCTCATCCCGCTCGCCGAACGCCTCGGCGTCCAAGCGCTGAAGACCGAGCTGGAGGACCTGGTCTTCGCCATCCTGCACCCCGAGGAGTACAGCCGCACCACCGATCTGATCGTCGAACACGCCGCCCTGCCCGACCCGTTGTCCGCCGTCGCCGAGGACGTGCGCCGGGTGCTGCGGGACGCGGGCATCGGCGCCGAGGTCGACGTCAGGCCGCGGCACGTGGTGTCGGTGCACCGCGTGGCGCGCAAGCGGGGCGGCGCGCAGCCCGGCGGCAGCGACTTCGGCCGCGTGCTGATCCAGGTCGCCGAGGACGCCGACTGCTACGCCGTCCTCGGTGAGCTGCACACCTGCTTCACCCCGGTCGTCGCGGAGTTCAAGGACTTCATCGCGGCCCCGAAGTTCAACCTCTACCAGTCACTGCACACCGCCGTCCGGGACACCGACGGCCGCATCGCCGAAGTCCTCATCCGCACCCGGCAGATGCACCTGGCGGCCGAGGCCGGTGTCATCGCGCTCGGCAATCCGTACACGGCCGGCGAGACCGCCGAGGGTGCCGACGGCGAGCGCGTCGACCCGACCAGGCCGGGCTGGCTCGCCCGGCTGCTCGACTGGCAACGCGACGCCCCCGACCCGGACTTCTTCTGGAGCACCCTGCGCGACGAGCTCGCCCAGGACCGGGAGATCACCGTCTTCTCCGCCGACGGCGGCACGGTCGGCCTGCCGGACGGCGCCACGTGCACCGACGCGGCCTACGCCCTGCACGGTGAGGCCGCCCACGCCGTCGTCGGCGCGCGGGTCAACGGCCGCCTCGCGCCGCTGCGCACCGCCCTCAAGGACGGTGACTCCCTGCAACTGCTCATGGCCCACAGCACCGGTGGTGAAGTCTCGGGGCCGTCGCCGGACTGGCTGGAGCACGCCCGCACCCCCGCCGCCCGCATCGCCATCAGCCGGTGGCTGGAGGCCCACCCGGCGGCCGGCGCCGAGGAGCAGCCGGCCACACCCGCCGTCCGCGCCGCCGGAACCGCCACGCGCCGTACGGCCGACCCTCTCGCGGAGGCCGTCGACACCGATCCGCCCGGCGGCACCGTGCGCATGGCCCGCTGCTGCACACCCGTGCCGCCCGACGGGATCACCGGCTTCGTCATCCGCGGCGGCACGGTGGCCGTTCACCGCGCCGGGTGCCCGGTCAGCGCCCGCATGGCGGCCTCCGGCCGCGCCCCGGTCGCCGTCCGCTGGCGCCACGACGCCCCCGGCGCCGGCCACCGGGCCACGCTGTACGCCGAGGCACTGGGCCGTCCGCGACTGCTCGCCGACCTGACCGAGGTCATCGCCGGGCAGGGCGTCGCCATCGTCTACGCCGCGGTGGAGCCCCCGCAGGAGCACAGGGTGCGCCACACGTACACCGTGGAACTGCCCGACCCCGGGTCGCTGTCCGTCCTGATGCGCGCGATGCGCGCCGTGCCCGGGGTCTACGACGTGTACCGCGCCCAGGGCGCGGTGGCCACTCCACAGGTCTGAGGAGTACCCGATCGGGTGGGGTGCTGACGCGCCGCCGCCTGCGGGCCACGGTGCGCTGATACCGATGTCCCATGATCGGATCCTTTGCGCGCCGCGGCGCCCTCACCGCGGCCGCGGTGATCGCGCTCACTGCGGCGGGACTGCCCGGCGGCGACACGACCCCCGCCGGTATCGGCGACCGGCTCTACCCCGAGCTCGGCAACCCCGGGTACGACGTCCACGACTACGACATCTCGTTCACCTACCACGGCAACAACCGGCCGCTGAGTGCCGTCACCCGGATCGACGCGCTCGCCACCGACACCCTGGAGAGCTTCCACCTCGACTTCGCCCGCGGCACCGTGAGCTCGGTCGAGGTCAACGACCAGCCCGCCCGGTTCACCACCGAGCGCGAGGAACTGGTCGTCACCCCGGCCGTCCCGGTCCCCGTGGGCGGACGCATGCAGATCACCGTCGTCCACACCAGTGATCCCACCACCAAGGACGACAGCGGCTGGATCCCCACCAAGGACGGGCTGGTCATGGCCAACCAGGCCAGTGCCGCCCACACGGTCTTCCCGTGCAACGACCACCCCTCGGACAAGGCGCGGTTCGCCTTCCACGTCACCGCCCCCAAGGACCTCACGGTCGTCGCCAACGGCCTGCCCGAGCCCTCCCTCACCCGGGGGGCCACCACCACGTGGACCTACCGCACGGCCCACCCCATGGCCACCGAGCTCGCCCAGGTCTCCATCGGGCACAGCGCCGTCCTGCACCGCACGGGGCCCGGCGGCCTGCCGCTGCGCGACGTCCTGGACGCCGCCGATCCTGAACGGGCGGTGCTGGAGAAGCGGCTGGCCCTGACCGCCGACCAGATCGCGTGGATGGAGCAGCAGGTCGGCCCGTTCCCCTTCGAGACGTACGGCATCCTCAGCGCCAACACGATCACCGGGTTCGAGCTGGAGACGCAGACCCTCTCGCTCTTCGAGCGCCGGGTCCTGCTGGCCCGCGAGGCGGACGCCACGCCGGTGATGGTGCACGAGCTGGCGCATCAGTGGTTCGGCGACAGCGTGAGCCCCGCGACCTGGTCCGACCTGTGGCTGAACGAGGGTCACGCCACCTGGTACCAGTGGCGCTACGGCGCCGAGAAGTACCACGAGTACACCCTGGACAAGCTCGCCAGAGCCGCCTACGAGCTCGACGGCGAGCTGCGCCGTGCCGGCGGTCCGCCCGCCCACCCGCTCGTGCCCGGCAACCCCGGAGCGCAGGCCAAGCTCAGCATCTTCCGCGGCAACGTCTACTTCAGCGGGGCGCTGGCGCTCTACGCGCTCCGCCAGGAGATCGGCGCCGAGGTGTTCCAGGAACTGGAGCGCGCCTGGGTCACCCGGCACCGCGACGGCGTCGCCTCGACCGCCGACTTCATCGAGCTGGCTTCCGACACCGCGGGCCGCGACCTCGGTCCCTTCCTGCGGGCCTGGCTGTACGGGCCCACCACCCCGCCCATGCCGGGCCACCCCGACTGGAAGCCGGCGCCCGCCAGGCCGGGACCCCAGGCCGGCCCGCACGGTCAGTCCCACGGCCACTCCCACGGTCCGTCCCACGGCCACTCCCACGGTCCGTCCCACGGCAACGAACAAGCCGCCCCGCACAGCGCACACCGCTCCGGGCCCGCACCCGGGCCCGCGAAAGTCGCGTGACCGGGCGGCGACCGGCGTGCGACCATCTACGTACGGCGACGACGCCGCGGCCCGGCCCGGGGAATCTCCCGGCCCCGCCGAACGTTGTGGCCTGTGTGCGGGGCGTGAGCGCCGCGCACATCGATTCCTCTCCGAGCAAAGGATCCAATGACCTCCTCTTCCTCCTCTTCGAGCTCTGCAAGCAGCCGCCAGCGCCTCCCCGAGAGCCTTCGGGCCGACGCCCTGATGGAAGAGGACGTCGCCTGGAGTCACGAGATCGACGGGGAGCGTGACGGCGAGCAGTTCGACCGTTCCGAACGAGCCTCTCTGCGCCGTGTGGCGGGTCTGTCCACCGAGCTGGAGGACATCACCGAGGTCGAGTACCGACAGCTCCGCCTGGAGCGCGTCGTGCTCGTCGGTGTCTGGACGGACGGCACCGTCCGCGACGCGGAGAACTCCCTCGCGGAGCTCGCCGCCCTCGCCGAGACCGCGGGCGCCCTCGTCCTCGACGGTGTCATCCAGCGCCGCGACAAGCCGGACCCGGCCACCTACATCGGCTCCGGCAAGGCGCAGGAGCTGCGCGACATCGTGATGGAGAGCGGCGCCGACACCGTGGTCTGCGACGGTGAGCTCAGCCCCGGCCAGCTCATCCACCTGGAAGACGTCGTCAAGGTCAAGGTGGTCGACCGGACCGCGCTGATCCTCGACATCTTCGCCCAGCACGCCAAGAGCCGTGAGGGCAAGGCCCAGGTCTCGCTCGCGCAGATGCAGTACATGCTGCCGCGCCTGCGCGGCTGGGGTCAGTCGCTGTCCCGGCAGATGGGTGGCGGTGGCTCCGGCTCCTCGGGCGGCGGTATGGCCACCCGTGGTCCCGGTGAGACCAAGATCGAGACCGACCGGCGGCGCATCCGCGAGAAGATGGCCAAGATGCGCCGGGAGATCGCGGAGATGAAGACCAGCCGCGACCTCAAGCGCCAGGAGCGCAAGCGCCACAAGGTGCCCTCGGTGGCGATCGCCGGTTACACCAACGCCGGCAAGTCCTCGCTGCTCAACCGGCTCACCGGTGCGGGCGTCCTGGTGGAGAACGCGCTGTTCGCCACCCTGGACCCGACCGTGCGCCGGGCGGAGACCCCGAGCGGCCGGCTCTACACGCTGGCCGACACCGTCGGTTTTGTGCGGCACCTCCCGCACCACCTGGTCGAGGCCTTCCGCTCCACCATGGAGGAGGTCGCCGACGCCGACCTCATCGTGCACGTGGTGGACGGCTCGCACCCGAACCCGGACGAGCAGCTCGCCGCGGTCCGCGAGGTCTTCCGCGACGTCGGCGCGCTGGACGTGCCCGAGATCGTGGTGATCAACAAGGCCGACGCGGCCGACCCCGTGGTGCTGCAGTCCCTGCTGCGCCGCGAGAAGCACTCCATCGCGGTGTCCGCCCGCACCGGGCGCGGCATCCAGGAGCTGCTGACGATGATCGACGACGAGCTCCCGCGGCCCGCCGTCGAGATCGAGGCCCTGGTGCCGTACACCCGCGGTGCGCTCGTCGCCCGGGTGCACTCCGACGGCGAGGTGCTCTCCGAGGAGCACACCGGCGACGGCACACTGCTCAAGGCCCGCGTCCATGACGAGCTGGCGGCGGAACTCGAGCCGTTCGCGCTCGCCGCGCGCCGCTAGGCGTCCCGCTGCGAACGCCGCAGGGCCCGCCCCTCCATGGGGGCGGGCCCTGCGGCGTCTCCCGCCGGGCGCTATCCGCGCACGGCGTCGAAGATCGACTCGGCCTCGGAGCCCAGATGCGGTCCGGCCAGCCACCGGGGGCTGTCCTGCGGGCCGATCGAGGTGTTGCTGACCAGGGCCTGCCTGCCGTCGGGCCGCCTGGCGAACCAGCCGCCGCCCGAGGCGCCGGCCGTCATCGTGCAGCCGAGCCAGTGCATGGTCGGCGCGCCCTTGGTCAGCGCCAGCCGGACCGGGTCGCCCGCGCAGTGGTACTGCTGGTAGCCGTAGCCGTCGAAGGGCGCCGCCGCGGGGTAGCCGCGGACGTCCAGGGAGTCGATGCCCGCCGAAGTGGGCGCGTCGAACCAGACCGGCACGGATGCGCCGACCGTCTCCTCCAGGGACGTCGTGGAATTCGGGTCGGTCACCTTCAGCACCGCGAAGTCGTACGGGTAGGCCGAGCTGGTCTCCGAGGACTCCCCGCCCCCGTCGATCCACTGCTGCGAGGTGCCGGCCTTCGTCGCCCACCAGGTGCCGTACGGTGCGAGCTGCTCCTTGGAGGCGTTCTGCAGTGCCGTGCCGCTCAGGCCCTCGTCGTTGAAGGAGGGCACGAAGACGATGTTGCGGTACCAGCCGCCCGCGGCGCCCGCGTGCACGCAGTGGCCGGCCGTCCACACCAGGTTGCTCCTGCCGGGGTTCGCCGGGTCGCTCACCACGGTCGCCGAGCAGACCGCCTGGCCGTCGGGCATGTCGAAGAGCAGCTTGCCGGTCGCCGGTGAGGCGTCGTGGAACGGGGTCGCCAGCCGCTGCGCCCTGATCGGGGCGGGCTCGCGGTCGGTGGTGCCGTCGTCCGCCTGCCGGACGTCGGCCGTCTGCTCGTCGTCCGGGGTCTCGTCGGCCTTGCGGAGCCGGTCGGCGTCCCAGAGGTCCTTGATGACGGGGTTGACGAAGTCGGCCGCGTCACGCAGCCACTTGTCCTTGTCCCAGTCCTTCCAGCCGCCGTTCTGCAGCGCGTCCGCCCACTTGTCCAGGTCGTCGAGGCTGGTGGGCAGGGTGGTGGGGAGGCCGGAGGGCAGCTGGAGCCCGGTGCCGCCGGACGACGCGGCCGCCGTGGGGCTGGGCTTGGCATCGGCGTTGTCGTCGGACCCGCCACAGGCGGTCACCGTGACGGCGAGCAAGGCGGCCGCTGTCGCAGCCGCGGTCAACCGGCGTATCGATGGCATCGGTTGCGATCCCCCTGTTGTGAACATGTTGGTTGCTCGCTGAAGGGCAATGCCCAACTGTGCCCACTGTGCCCTCTCCTGGGCGTCGTATGCCCCGGGAAAAGGGACGGCACGGGCCGCCCGGACGGTTCCGGCGCGAGATCTCCGGCACAGACAGTTGCCGTGCGCGTGTGCCGTCGTTGGTAGCTGCGGGGACGCAGCACCCGACACCGAGGAGTGAGCACGTGGCCGCCATGCCGAGCGCACCGGACCGACTGGCGGTGCACGAGGAGGACTTCGGCGACGCCGAGGACATCCTGCGACGGCAGTCGCTGCGCGAGTCGGCGGCCCGTACCTACGCCCGTTCGCTGCCCGTCGTGCCCGTGCGCGCCCACGGGATGACCATCGAGGCCGCCGACGGCCGCCGTTACCTCGACTGCCTCTCCGGCGCGGGCACCCTCGCGCTCGGCCACAACCACCCGGTCGTCGTGGAGGCCATCCGGGCCGTCCTGGACTCCGGGGCCCCGCTGCACGTGCTGGACCTGGCCACGCCCGTCAAGGACGCCTTCACCACCGCGCTGTTCGAGACGCTGCCCCGCGAACTCGCCGAGCACGCGCGGGTGCAGTTCTGCGGGCCGGCCGGCACGGACGCCGTCGAGGCCGCACTCAAGCTCGTACGCACCGCCACCGGACGCGACGGCCTGCTCGCCTTTTCCGGCGGGTACCACGGCATGACGGCCGGCGCCCTGGCCGTCACCGGCGACACCGCCGTACGGGCCGCGGCGGGCGGCGCCGCCGACGCCGGTGTCACCCGGCTCCCGTACCCGTACGCCTACCGCTGCCCGTTCGGTGTCGGCGGCGACCACGGCGCCGAACTGTCGGCCCGGCTGACGGAGAGTCTGCTCGACGACCCCAAGGGCGGCATCCGGCCACCCGCCGGGATGCTCCTCGAACCGGTCCAGGGCGAGGGCGGAGTCATCCCCGCCCCCGACACCTGGCTGCGCCGCATGCGCGCCGTCACCCGGGCCCGCGGCATCCCGCTCATCGCCGACGAGGTGCAGACCGGCGTCGGCAGGACCGGTGCCTTCTGGGCCGTCGAGCACAGCGGTGTGGTGCCGGACGTGATGGTGCTGGCCAAGGCCATCGGCGGCAGCCTGCCACTGGCCGTCGTCGTCTACCACGAGGACCTCGACGTCTGGCGGCCCGGCGCCCACGCCGGCACCTTCCGCGGCAACCAGCTGCCATGGCCGCGGGCACCGCCACCCTCACCCATGTGCTCCGCGAGGGCCTCGCGGCCCGCGCCGCCGACCTGGGGGCGCGGATGCTCGCCCGGCTGCGCGACCTGGCCGCGGCCCACCCCTGCGTCGGGGACGTCCGCGGGCGCGGTCTCATGCTGGGCGTCGAACTCGTCGACCCCGAGGGCACCGCCACCGTCCACGGAGTCCCGCCGACCGCACCCCGGCTGGCCGCCGCCGTCCGCAGCGCCGCCCTCGACCGCGGCCTGATCGTCGAACTCGGCGGGCGCGACGCGAGCGTCGTGCGTCTGCTGCCCCCGCTCACCATGACCGACGAGCAGGCCGAGGCCGTCCTCGACCGCCTGGCCGACGCGCTGACGGCGGCCGCCGCGAGCCGGACGTGAAGCCCTTCGTGACCGCGGACGCCGCCGGCCGCGCGCGCCGCCACGCCGATCCCTCAGGAGCCCTCGCATGACCGCACGCTTCGCCGTCGGGACCCCGGCCACGGTCCCCCCGCAGGTCCGGCACGAGGAGGCCGGCGACCCGTACGCCGTCGCCGACGCGGCCGGCACCGAAGCCCTGCTGCGGTGCTGGGTACGGGAGACCGGCCTGCCCGCCCCGCAGGGCGGCACCCTGTGCGTTCCGCTGCCCGCGACCGGCACCGAACTGCGCGTGCCGGTCCGCCACTGGTCGCCCACCGGCCACCACCTCTTCGGCCCCCCGCGCCTGGCCGCCGCGGGCCAGGCGGTCGGCGCCGTGACCCTCGCCGCACTGCTCGCCCGGGAGGCGACCGCCCCCGGACCCGACGGCGCCGACCTGGTGACGCGGGTCGCGGACTCCGTCCGGCGGACGGCGGCGATCGTCGCCGAGCGCCGGGCACGCCCGGCCGCACCGACCGGCACCATCCCGTTCCTCGACGCCGAGCAGGCCCTCGTCCTCGGCCACCCCCTGCACCCCACGCCGAAGAGCCGTGAAGGCCTCGGCGAGGCCGAGTCCGCCGCCTACGCGCCCGAACAGCGCGGCAGCTTCGCCCTGCACTGGGCCGCCGTGGACCGCGCGGTCCTGGCCTGCGACTCCGCGTGGACCGAGCGCGGGCGCACCGTGCCCGCCCCCCTGCTGATGGCCGGCCTGGCGGGCCCCGACGTCGTCCGGCGGCTCCCGCCCGGCACCGTGCCGCTGCCGCTGCACCCCTGGCAGGCCCGCGACCTCGCGCACCGGCCCGGCGTGCGGGCGCTGCTGGAGGCCGGCCTGCTGCACGACCTCGGCACGGCGGGCGATCCCTGGTACCCGACGTCCTCCGTGCGGACGGTCCTGCGGCCCGGCGCGTCCGCGATGCTCAAGCTCTCCCTCGCCGTGCGCATCACCAACTCCCGTCGCGAGAACCTCCGCAAGGAACTCCACCGGGGCGTCGAGGTGCACCGCCTGCTGCGAGCGGGCCTCGCCGAACGCTGGCACCTGGCCCACCCGGGCTTCGACATCGTGCGCGACCCGGCCTGGCTCGCCGTCGACGCCCCGGACGGCGGCGCGCCCGTCCGGGGCCTCGACGTCGTCGTACGGCACAACCCCTTCGGGCCCGCCGACGACGTGGCCTGCCTCGCCGGCCTCACCGCGCCGCGGCCCGCGCCCGACGGCGGACCGGGCATGCCCTCGCGCCTGGCCGAACTCGTCGGGGCTCTGGCGGCGCGCAGCGGACGGCCCGCCGCGGCGGTGTCGGCGGAGTGGTTCCTGCGCTACCTCGACGCGGTTGTGCGCCCGGTGCTGTGGCTGGACGGCGAGGGAGGCATCGCCCTGGAGGCGCACCAGCAGAACACCCTCGTCGTGCTGGACGCCCACGGCTGGCCGGCCGGCGGCCGCTACCGCGACAACCAGGGCTACTACTTCCGCGAGAGCGCCCGCACCGCCCTGGAGGCGCGCCTGCCCGGCGTCGGCGCCGCGAGCGACACCTTCGTCCCCGACACCGTCGCCGACGAGCGCCTCGCCTACTACCTCGGCATCAACAACGTCCTCGGCCTCATCGGGGCCTTCGGCTCCCAGCGCCTCGCCGACGAACGCGTGCTGCTGGCCGCCTTCCGCGGCTTCCTCGGCAAGGCCGCGGCCGGCGGCCGCTCCCCGCTGCCGGCACACCTGCTGGAGGCACCGGAGCTGCGGTGCAAGGCCAACCTGCTCACCCGGCTGCACGGCCTGGACGAACTCGTCGGCCCCGTCGACACCCAGTCCGTGTACGTCACCGTCCCCAACCCCCTCCGCGGCTGACCGCGGGAGGCCACGAAGAGAGGAGGCAGCAGCCGCCATGACGGCCGCCGACTCCAACACCCACACCGGCCGCACCGGCCGCGCCGCCACCTCGCGGGACCCGGGCACCCCCGGGGACGCCGGTGCCGCGGGGACCCCCGGCCCGGACGACACCCTGGACCTGGAACTGCCCCCCGAGCTCCGCGCCCTCTTCGCGGAGGACGTCACCGCCGACGACCGCGCCGGCCGCCCCGCCGCCCTCGACGACCTCCTCGACGGGGTCGCCGACTGGGGCCCGGTGGACACCCGGGCCGGCACCTTCCACCTCGTCCCCGTCCGGGCCGAGCGCGACCTGCCGGTGGTCAGCCGCTGGATGAACGACCCGGCCGTCGCCGCGTTCTGGCAGCTCGCGGGCGCCCCCTCGGTCGCCGAGCGCCACCTGCGCGCGCAGCTCGACGGCGACGGGCGCAGCGTGCCGTGCATCGGCGTACTCGACGGCGTCCCCATGAGCTACTGGGAGATCTACCGGGCCGACCTGGACCCCCTTGCCCGCTACTACCCGGCCCGCCCCCACGACACCGGGCTCCACCTGCTCATCGGCCGCGTCTCCGACCGCGCCCGCGGCCTCGGCGGCATCCTGCTGCGCGCCGTCGCCGATCACGTCCTGGAGCACCGGCCGAACTGCGCCCGGGTGGTCGCCGAGCCCGACCTGCGCAACACCCCCTCGGTGTCGGCCTTCCTCGCCGCGGGGTTCCGGTTCTCGGCGGAGGTGCAGATGCCCGGCAAACGCGCCGCCCTGCTCATCCGCGAGCGCACCCTGCGGCATGTCCTCTGAGGCGGACGGCGCGGGGTGCCGGGCCCCGGGGAATGCCGCGGCCGCCTGCGTTGTCGGTGCTGCCCCGTAGGGTGGTCCTGCTATGACACAGCCCGCGAAGCCCGCCCTCACCGACCTCCTCCACGCCGCCGTCACCGCGGTCGGCGGCGTGGAGCGACCCGGCCAGGTCACCATGGCCGAAGCCGTCGCCGAAGCCGTCGACGACGGCTCCCACCTGCTGGTCCAGGCCGGCACCGGCACCGGTAAGTCCCTCGGCTACCTGGTGCCCGCCCTCGCGCACGGGGAGCGCGTGGTCGTCGCCACCGCGACCCTCGCGCTGCAGCGCCAGCTGGTGGAGCGCGACCTGCCGCGCACCGTCACCGCCCTCCATCCGCTGCTGCGGCGGGAGCCGCAGTTCGCGATGCTCAAGGGCCGGTCGAACTATCTGTGCCTGCACCGGCTCCACGAGGGCGTGCCGCGGGAGGAGGACACGGGCGAGGCCGGCCTCTTCGACCAGTTCGAGGCCGCGGCACCCACCAGCAAGCTGGGCCAGGACCTGCTGCGGCTGCGGGACTGGGCGGACGAGACCGAGTCCGGCGACCGTGACGACCTCACCCCCGGCGTCTCCGACCGGGCCTGGCAGCAGGTGGCCGTCACGTCCCGGGAGTGCCTGGGCGCCTCCCGCTGCGCGTACGGCGCGGAGTGCTTCGCCGAGGCCGCGCGTGAGCGCGCCAAATTGGCCGACGTCGTCGTCACCAACCACGCGCTGCTGGCGATCGACGCGCTCGAGGGCGCGCCGGTCCTGCCGTCCCACGAGGTGCTGATCGTCGACGAGGCCCATGAACTGGTCTCCCGGGTCACCGGGGTCGCCACCGGCGAGCTCGCCCCCGGCCGGGTCAACCGCACGGTCCGGCTGGCCGCCAAGCTGGTCAACGAGAAGGCCGCGGACGCGCTGATGAGTGCCTCCGAGGGCTTCGAGCGGCTGATGGAACTGGCCCTCCCCGGGCGGCTGGAGGAGCTGCCGGAGGATCTGCGCTACGCCCTGATGGCGCTGCGCGACGCCTGCCGGCTGGTCATCACCTCGCTCGGTGAGACCCGCGACCGTTCCGTGCAGGACGAGGACGCCGTCCGCAAGATGGCGCTCGCCTCGGCCGAGAACGTCCACGAGGTCGCCGAGCGCATCGTGGAGGGCTCCGAGTGGGACGTCGTCTGGTACGAGCGCCACGACCGTTTCGGCGCCTCGCTGCGGGTCGCCCCGCTGAGCGTGTCCGGGCTGCTGCGCGAGAAGTTGTTCACCGAGCGCTCCGTCGTGCTGACCTCGGCCACGCTGCGCCTGGGTGGCGACTTCAACGGCGTCGCGGCCTCGCTCGGCCTCCCGCCGGAGGGCACCGTGGCCGCCGAGGGCGAGGACGAACTCCCGGTCTGGAAGGGCCTCGACGTCGGTTCGCCCTTCGACTACCCCAAGCAGGGCATTCTCTACGTCGCGCGCCATCTGTCGCAGCCCGGCCGGGACGGCGGCCGCGAGGACATGCTGGACGAACTGACCGAGCTGATCGAGGCGGCCGGAGGCCGCACGCTCGGACTGTTCTCCTCGATGCGGGCGGCCCAGGCCGCCGCCGAGGCGCTGCGCGGCCGGATCGACCACCCGATCCTGCTCCAGGGCGAGGAGACGCTGGGCGAGCTGATCCGCCGCTTCTCCGCCGACCCCGGCACCTGCCTGTTCGGCACGCTCTCGCTGTGGCAGGGCGTGGATGTGCCGGGGGACAGCTGCCAACTGGTGGTGATGGACCGGATTCCCTTCCCCCGGCCGGACGACCCGCTGATGAGCGCGCGTCAGAAGGCGGTGGAGGAGAAGGGCGGAAATGGCTTCATGGCGGTCGCCGCCACGCATGCGGCGCTGCTGATGGCCCAGGGGGCCGGCCGCCTGGTGCGCGCGGCCGGGGACCGGGGCGTGGTCGCCGTGCTCGACCCGCGGCTCGCCACGGCCCGCTACGGCGGCTTCATCAAGGCCTCGATGCCGGACTTCTGGCAGACCACGGACCGCAATCAGGTCCGCAGGTCGCTCGCCGCCATCGACGCCGCGGCGAAGGCCGGCGCCTCCTAGCCCGCACGCCCGCACACAGACGAGCCCCGGAACCGGCGCAGAGGTCCCGGGGCCCGGTCACGGGCGGGTCGTGGGTCAGACCCGGCGCAGCACCGCCACCACCTTGCCGAGGATGGTCGCCTCGTCGCCCGGGATGGGCTGGTACGCGGAGTTGTGAGGGAGCAGCCACACATGGCCGTCCTCGCGCTTGAAGCGCTTGACCGTGGCCTCGCCCTCGATCATCGCGGCGACGATGTCGCCGTTCTCGGCGACCGGCTGACGGCGCACCGTCACCCAGTCCCCGTCGCAGATGGCGGCCTCGATCATCGAGTCGCCGACGACCTTGAGCACGAACAGTTCGCCGTCACCCACCAGCTGGCGGGGGAGCGGGAAGACGTCCTCGACCGACTCCTCGGCGAGGATCGGGCCACCGGCGGCGATCCGGCCGACCAGCGGTACGTACGACGCCGAGGGCTTGCCCGCGGTGTCGGTCGGCTGCGCCTGCGCGGCGTCGGAGCCGCGCACCTCGTAGGCGCGGGGCCGGTGCGGGTCCCGGCGAAGGAACCCCTTGCGTTCCAGGGCCATCAGCTGATGGGCGACCGACGAGGTGCTCGACAGACCCACGGCCTGGCCGATCTCCCGCATGGACGGCGGGTACCCACGGCGCTGCACCGAGTCCCTGATGACCTCGATGACCCGGCGCTGCCGGTCGGTCAGTCCGGAACTGTCCGCGCGGATTCCTGGAGGTCGTCCGGGAAGCGCACGTGCGGGCTTGGTGGTCTCGTCGTTCATCGCATCCATCGGGCGTAGCCGGTCCTGGGGGCGGTCATGGGCGGTCAGTGTGGCGCTGTCGGCGGTGGTGGTCACGGCGGCCCCTCTCGAGATGTTCTCCCTAGTAGGACAACGGTAGTTGCTTTCGAAAGGTTGCGCCAAACACACGTTCGAGTGAATTTCCACAGTTCCACTGACAAGATCAAGGAGTCGATGATATAGATCGAATACAAATTCGATTCTTCCCGGGAATCCGCCGCCCAATCCCCGTTGCGCGCACGGCATTCGGGTGGCCTGCCGCCCGCACGCCCGCCCCCCGGTGCTTCCCCGCCGTTCCCCAGCCGCTTCCTCGGGTTCCCCGGCCCGCCCGGTGCCGCCCCGGGTTCCATGATGCGCGAGCCGTGACGATCCGTACACCCAGTGTGTCACCTGCGCCCCGCCGCTCCCGTGAGGCGTGGTGTCGCGTAGGCTCCCGTCCCGTCGGCGGGGCGCGACACGCGCTCCGCCGGATTGGCGCACATGACCCCCAGGCCACCAGATCTAGTGGTTGGATGGGGGGCAGGCCCCACAAGTAGTGGTCCCCGGGTCTTCGGACCCTCCCGGATCGCCTATGCTTGTGGCTGCTTCGCGAGGCCCCCCGGGGTTCCTCGCGTCATATCGTCGTGTGCTCACCGTGGGTGAGGGAGGGAGAGGGAATCGATGCACTGCCCCTTCTGCCGACACCCCGACAGCCGCGTCGTCGACAGCCGGACCACCGACGACGGCACGTCGATCCGCCGTCGCCGGCAGTGTCCCGACTGCGGCCGCCGCTTCACCACAGTGGAAACGGCCTCGCTGATGGTCATCAAACGCAGCGGGGTCACCGAACCCTTCAGCCGCAACAAGGTCATCGCCGGAGTCCGCAAGGCCTGCCAGGGCCGCCCCGTCACCGAGGACGCACTCGCCCAGCTCGGGCAGCGCGTCGAGGAGGCGGTGCGCGCCACGGGCAGCGCCGAGCTGTCGACCCACGACGTCGGCCTGGCCATACTCGGCCCGCTGAAGGACCTGGACCTCGTCGCCTATCTGCGCTTCGCCTCGGTCTACCAGGCCTTCGACTCGCTCGAGGACTTCGAGGCCGCGATCGCCGAGCTGCGCGACCGGAGGTCATCGACCGACACCGGCGAACGGGACCGGGACAGCGCTGTCCCCTCGCCCGTCGCCGCCGCCGACTAGGGCCGGCGGACACCTCAGATTTGCCGGGCATCCGCAGGGGTGTTCCGGCCGTGGAACAGCATCGCCGCGGGAAGATCGCGGCGCTTCAAGGCGTTTTAGATGTAATGCCTGTATTGGGAGGCGGCACATGACAGAGACGACGAGCGGCCCGGCACGGGGTTCCCGCGCCAAGTCCGGCAAGACGGCGGGCGCGGCGGGAGCGGCACCCGGCAAGGGTCTGCGCATCGAGCGCATCCACACCACCCCGGGGACGCACCCCTACGACGAGGTGGTCTGGGAGCGTCGTGACGTCGTCATGACCAACTGGCGCGACGGCTCGATCAACTTCGAGCAGCGCGGCGTGGAGTTCCCCGACTCCTGGTCGGTGAACGCGGTCAACATCGTCACCAGCAAGTACTTCCGCGGCGCGGTTGGCACGCCGCAGCGCGAGAGCAGCCTGCGGCAGCTCATCGACCGCGTCGTGAAGACCTACCGCAAGGCCGGTGAGGACCACGGCTACTTCGCGTCGCCCGCCGACGCCGAGATCTTCGACCACGAGCTGACCTGGGCACTGCTCCACCAGGTGTTCAGCTTCAACTCCCCGGTCTGGTTCAACGTCGGCACCGCCCAGCCGCAGCAGGTCTCCGCCTGCTTCATCCTCTCCGTCGACGACTCCATGGAGTCGATCCTCGACTGGTACAAGGAAGAGGGGATGATCTTCAAGGGCGGCTCCGGCGCCGGCCTGAACCTCTCCCGCATCCGCTCCTCCAAGGAGCTGCTCTCCTCCGGCGGCAACGCCTCCGGCCCGGTCTCCTTCATGCGCGGCGCGGACGCCTCCGCCGGCACCATCAAGTCCGGTGGTGCCACCCGTCGCGCCGCCAAGATGGTCGTCCTCGACGTGGACCACCCGGACGTCGAGGCCTTCATCGAGACCAAGGTGAAGGAGGAGGAGAAGATCCGCGCCCTGCGCGACGCGGGCTTCGACATGGACCTGGGCGGCGACGACATCGCGTCCGTCCAGTACCAGAATGCCAACAACTCCGTCCGCGTGAACGAAGAGTTCATGAAGGCGTACGAGAACGGCGAGAAGTTCGGCCTGCGCGCCCGGATGACCGGAGAGGTCATCGAGGAGGTCGACGCCAAGGCGCTGTTCCGCAAGCTGGCGGAGGCCGCCTGGGCCTGCGCCGACCCCGGCATCCAGTACGACGACGTCATCAACCACTGGCACACCACGCCGGAGACCGGCCGCATCACCGCCTCCAACCCCTGCAGCGAGTACATGCACCTGGACAACTCGTCCTGCAACCTCGCCTCGCTCAACCTGCTGAAGTTCCTCGACGACGACGGCCAGGGCACCCAGCGCTTCGACGCCGTGCGCTTCGCCAAGGTCGTCGAGCTGGTCATCACCGCGATGGACATCTCGATCTGCTTCGCGGACTTCCCGACCCAGAAGATCGGCGAGACCACCCGCGCCTTCCGCCAGCTGGGCGTCGGCTACGCCAACCTCGGCGCCCTGCTGATGGCGACCGGCCACGCCTACGACTCCGACGGCGGCCGCGCGCTCGCCGGTGCCATCACCTCGCTGATGACCGGTATCTCCTACAAGCGCTCCGCCGAGCTGGCCGCGGTCGTCGGCCCGTACGAGGGCTACGCCCGCAACGCCACCGCCCACAACCGCGTCATGAAGCAGCACTCCGACGCCAACGCCGTCGCCCCGCGGATGGACGACCTGGACACCCCGGTCTGGGCCGCGGCCACCGAGGCCTGGCAGGACGTCCTGCGCCTCGGTGAGAAGAACGGATTCCGCAACGCGCAGGCCTCCCTGCTGGCCCCGACCGGCACCATCGGCCTGATGATGGACTGCGACACCACCGGGATCGAGCCGGACCTCGCGCTGGTCAAGTTCAAGAAGCTGGTCGGCGGCGGTTCCATGCAGATCGTGAACAACACGGTCCCGCAGGCCCTGCACCGCCTCGGCTACCAGCAGGAGCAGATCGAGGCGGTCGTCGCCCACATCGCCGAGCACGGCAGCGTCATCGACGCGCCCGGCCTGAAGCCCGAGCACTACGAGGTCTTCGACTGCGCCATGGGCGAGCGCTCCATCGCGCCGATGGGCCACGTCCGGATGATGGCCGCGACCCAGCCGTTCCTGTCCGGCGCGATCTCCAAGACGGTCAACATGCCGGAGTCGGCGACCGTCGAGGAGATCGAGGAGATCTACTACGAGGGCTGGAAGCTCGGCCTCAAGGCGCTCGCGATCTACCGCGACAACTGCAAGGTCGGCCAGCCGCTCTCGGCCAAGAAGAAGAACGACGACAAGAAGACCGAGGAGGCCCAGGCCCCGGCCGCGGCCGCCGTTGAGAAGGTCGTCGAGTACCGCCCGGTCCGCCGCCGGCTCCCCAAGGGCCGTCCCGGCATCACCACCTCCTTCACGGTGGGCGGGGCCGAGGGCTACATGACCGCCAACTCCTACCCGGACGACGGTCTCGGCGAGGTCTTCCTCAAGATGTCCAAGCAGGGTTCCACCCTCGCGGGCATGATGGACGCCTTCTCCATCGCCGTCTCCGTCGGCCTGCAGTACGGCGTGCCGCTGGAGACCTACGTCTCGAAGTTCACCAACATGCGCTTCGAGCCGGCCGGTCTGACCGACGACCCGGACGTGCGGATGGCCCAGTCGATCGTCGACTACATCTTCCGCCGCCTGGCGCTGGACTTCCTGCCCTTCGAGACGCGTTCCGCGCTCGGCATCCACTCCGCCGGGGAGCGCAAGCGCCACCTCGACACCGGCTCCTACGAGCCGGCCGCCGAGGAGGTCGACGTCGAGGGTCTGGCCCAGTCCGCCCCGCGCCAGGCGGAGGCGGCGCCGGCCAAGCCGGCCGCGGCCCCCGAGGCAGTCGTCACCGAGGCCGCCGCGGCCCCGGCGCCGAAGACCGCGCACAACTCCACCGAACTCCTGGAGATCCAGCTCGGCCTCAACGCCGACGCCCCGCTCTGCTTCTCCTGCGGCACGAAGATGCGCCGTGCGGGCAGCTGCTACCTCTGCGAGGGCTGCGGCTCGACCAGCGGGTGCAGCTGACCACTGCGGTGGGGCACTCCGGGTGTGACGCCCGGCGTGGATGAACCGGAAGCGTGACCTTCGAGGGGAGGGGCGCCGGCCCGAGGCCGGCGCCCCTCCCCTTCTCGTGTGGTTCTCACGCGGGCGGGGGAGCGGCACCCTTCCGGGGACGGCGCAGCACCGTGGCCGCGAGGACGAAGGCCACCGCGAGCAGCACCGCGCCCGTACCGAAGGCGAGGCGGAAGCCGGCGGTGAGGGCGGACGCGGTGCCGTGGCCGTCGGCGAGCAGGGTGTGCGTGCGCGAGCCGGCGAGGGTGGACAGGACGGCGACGCCGAGCGCGCCGCCCACTTGCTGGGTGGTGTTGAACAGCCCGGACGCGACGCCCGCGTCCTCCGCTCCCGCGCCGGACATGCCGAGCACGGTGAGCGCGGAGACGGCGAGTCCGAAGCCGCCCGCGAGCAGCATCGTCGGCAGCAGGTGCACGGCGTAGTCCGCGTGCACCGGCAGCCGGGTCAGCAGGGCGAGGGCGGCCACGAGCAGGGCGAGACCGGCCAGCAGGACGCGGCGTTCGCCGAAACGCGCGTTGAGGCGGGCGGAGAAGGCGAGTGAGACGGTCCCGATGGCCAGGGCCGCGGGCAGCATGGCGAGCCCGGTGGCCGCGGCTCCGTAGCCCAGCACGTTCTGCAGGTAGAGCGCCATCAGGATCTGGAACCCGAAGAGCGCGGAGACCATGAGGACCTGGACGGCGTTGGCCCCCGAGACGTCGCGCGAGCGGAACATGCGCAGCGGCAGCAGCGGTGAGCGCGCCGCCGCCTGACGCGCCACGAAGCCGGCGAGGAGCGCGACGGCCAGGGCGCCGAGGGCGAGGGTGGCACCGGAGCCCCAGCCGTGCCGGCCCGTCCGGACGATGGTGAGGACGCCGGTCATCAGCCCGGCGGTGACCAGGAGTGCGCCGAGGGCGTCGGCGTTGCGGGCGGCGGGCCGCGGCGGATCGGGTGCGAGCACGCGCACGGCGAGGACCCCGGCGGCCAGGCCGATGGGCAGGTTGATGAAGAAGATCCAGTGCCAGCTGACGGCCTGGGTGAGCACGCCGCCGAGCACCTGGCCGATCGACGCCCCGGCGGCGCCGACGAAGCTGAACGCGCCGATGGCCCGGCCGCGTTCACGGGGTTCGGGGAACAGCGTCACGATCAGGCCGAGGCTGACGGCCGAGGTCATGGCGCCGCCGACGCCCTGGAGGAAGCGGGCGCCGATCAGTACCGCCTGGCTGGTGGCCAGGCCGCACAGCAGCGAGGCGCCGGTGAAGACGGCGAGTCCGGCCACGAACATCCGCTTGCGGCCGAACAGGTCGCCGAGCCGGCCGCACAGCAGGAGCAGACCGCCAAAGGCGATCATGTACGCGTTGACGGTCCAGGTGAGGTCGGCGGGGGAGAAGCGCAGGTCGCGCTGGATGGCCGGGAGGGCCACGGTGACGATGCTGCCGTCGAGGATGATCATCAGCATGCCGGCGCAGAGGACGGCGAGGGCGAGCGTGCGGGAGCGGCCGCCGCTGGAGGCGGAACGTAAGCCTGCCGGCTCCGGTGTGGTCTGCGTGCGCGTGGACATGGCGTCGTCTCCTGGTAGCCGGGGACACGGGGATCCGGGACCTAGGTGTGACGCTAGCAGATGGTTTTGTTGGGGACTATCTCTTTCGGTTCTTGATGGCGGCTCTCGGCTCCCTCCCGCCACGGCCCGTCGGGCTCAGTACGACTGGAGCTCCACCAGGCAGCCGTCGGGCGTGCGCAGATGGGCGGTTCGCAGGTTCGGTCCCCAGGCGGGCCGGTCCTGCGGCTCGGCGAGGACGTCGGCGCCGTGGGCAGCGAGCTTGCCGGCGGCGACATCGACGTCCTCGACCCGCAGCACGAGCATCGCCGCGTCCTGGGCGGGGGCGTGGGCGGGCAGCGTCTCGGTGCCGATCGTCCGGGCGAGCGCGGTACGGGAGAAGAGGGTGAGCGCGGCCTGTCCGCCGAGGTCCCAGTTGGCATATCCGGCTTCCGGCAGTACCTTGACCGGCTCCGTCGCGAGCAGGTCGCGCAGGGCGGCGGTCCAGAAACGGACGGCGGCGTCGAAGTCCTCGACGAGCAGGCGGGGGTACAGGGCATCCATGTCGTGATCGTATTGGCTTTTCCTGTGGGGGAGTTGATTCCCCTGTGGGGCGGAATGGCCGCTGGTGGGCCATAGGATGGCGCGGTGCTGGTGAAGTGGATTCGCTGCGGCGTTCTCGATCGGGCGGCATTCGAGCGCGGGCAGCGGAAATGGGCCAACGGACTCCCCGGCGAACCGGGTTTCCGGGGGCAGGGCGGGGGCTGGAGCCGCAGCCAGCCGGGTGTCGCGCACCTGTTCGCCTTCTGGGAGGACCGCGAGTACTACGACGCCTTCATGTCCGGTCCCCATGACCGCTTCGCAGCGCCCCAGGCGGAGACGTACGAGAGCCTCGGGGTGAAGCTCTTCGAGCACCGGCTGGACGTCAAGGTCGGCTTCCGCCCCCGCTTCGCGGACAGCGACCTGCTCAGGCTGGCCCACCTCAAGGTGCGGCCGGACCGGGCCGATCACTTCGTCCTCATGCAGCAGAAGGTCTGGAACCCGGCGATGGCCGGCTCGCCGGGCATGCTGCGGGGCGTGTTCGCGCAGGGCCCCGAGTCCGATTTCCTGGTGCTGTCGATGTGGGACTCGGCCGCCGAGCGCGGCAAGTACCGGGACGGCTCGGTCGCCCGGCTCTCGCAGCGCGCCGACCTCGAGGCGGACGTGCTGGCGGTCGCGGGGGACGTCGTCGACCTGGAGCAGTCCTGGTCGGTCTGAGACCTGGCCGGCGTGTGCGCCCCGGTGCGGGCCGGCTGTCGCGCCGTGCGCCGCGCCGGAGTCAGTCCTCCTTGGCGGGCCGGGTGATCACGGAGAAGTAGGCGCCGTGCGGATCGTCCAGGACCGCGATACGTCCCACGTGCGGCAGGTCGAAGGGCGGTACCGAGACGCTGCCGCCGAGCTCGGCCGCCCTCGCGGCGGCCGCGTCGGTGTCGGCGACGGCGACGTAGTGCATCCAGTGCTGGGGTATCTCCGCGGGCCAGGCGTCGTTCATGAGCAGAATGCCGCCGAACGGGCCGCCGCCGCCCTCCACTTCCAGCTCGGTGTACGAGCTGTCACCGGCGAAGGGATGCGTCTCGCCCGTCCATCCGAAGACGTCCCGGTAGAACGCGCGGGCGCCGTCCACATCGCGGGTGTTGAGCTCGATCCAGCTGAACGCCCCCGGCTCGTTCAACAGACCCGCGCCCTTGAAGTTCCCCGGCTGCCAGACCGCGAACTCCGCACCGTGAGGGTCGGTGAACTGCGCGAAGCCGCCCTGGTCGAAGACGGCCATCGGCGGCACGGAGACGGCCCCGCCCGCGGCCTGCACCGCCTTGGCGGTGTCCTCGGCGTCCGCGGTGGCCATGTAGGTGATCCAGCGCGGCCGGTCGCCCTCGGCCATCACCGGGCCGACGGCGGCCACGGGCTGGTCACGCAGGGTGAAGAACGTGTAGCCCCCCGCCTCCGGGGGGCCCGGCTGGGACTCCCAGCCGAACAGGCCGCCGTAGAAGGCGCGTGAGGCCTCGATGTCGGGACTGCTCAGATCGGTCCAGCACGGTGTGCCCGGAACGAACGCGGTGGTCTTCATTGCGGCCTCCAACCGGGGGTGCCGCAAGGGGCTCCCTCTTCAATGCTCAGTCTGCTGCCCACCACTGACAATCGGGGGCGGCCGCCGACCGGGCCGGGGCCGCCACCTGCGAGACGTCGTGTCTCGCATGCCTTCGGTGACCCGGTGCCACGCCATGGGGGGCCGCCCCCGCCGGGTGCCCGGTGGGTGGACGGCCGCGCCCGTGCCGGGACGTACGAATTACAGTGAGCCCATGGCTCGACCGCGTCGCATTGTGCTCATCCGTCATGGGGAGTCCCAGGGAAACGCCGACGACACGATCTACGAGCGGATCCCCGACCACGCGCTCAACCTCACCACCAAGGGCGAGGAACAGGCGCGCGCCGCGGGTGCGGAACTGCGGGAGCTCTTCGGCGACCAGCGGGTCCAGGCGTTCGTCTCCCCGTACCGCCGTACGCACCAGACCTTCCACCTGCTGGGGCTCGAGCCGCACCGCACCCGGGCCAAGGAGGAGCCCCGGCTGCGCGAGCAGGACTGGGGCAACTACCAGGACGCCGAGGACGTGCAGCGGCAGCGCAAGGCCCGGGACGCATACGGCCACTTCTTCTACCGCTTCGCCCAGGGCGAGTCGGGGGCGGACGTGTACGACCGTGTCGGGTCCTTCCTGGAGACGCTCTACCGGGCCTTCGACAAGCCGGAGTTCCCGCCGAACGTGCTCCTGGTGACGCACGGGCTGACCATGCGGCTGTTCTGCATGCGCTGGTTCCACTGGACGGTCGACGAGTTCGAGTGCCTGTCGAACCCGGACAACGGCGAATTCCGGGTGCTGATCGCCGAGCGGGACGGCCGCTACCGCCTCGACCGGCCCTTCGCCCGCTGGCGCACCACCACCTACTCCGACCTGGCGAGATATCACGGGTGAGATTGCGCACAGGACGATTGACCCCGATGGCACGGGATGTCAGAGTTCTGGGCGCCATGACCGCTGATCCTGCCGACCTCCCTCGCTCCCGCGCGCTCGCCAGCCTGCGCGGACTCGCCCTCGGCGACGCCCTGGGCTCCCAGTTCTTCGTGCCCGCGCACTACCCGGCGCTGAAGAGCGGCACACCGCCGGCGGGGGTGTGGCAGTGGACCGACGACACCGAGATGGCCTGCTCCGTCGTCGCCGTCCTCGGCGCGCACGGCTTCGTGGACCAGGACGCGCTGGCCGCGTCCTTCGCCGCCCACCACGACTTCGACCGCGGCTACGGCCCCGCCGTGAACCGCATGCTGCGGCTGATCCGGCAGGAGAACGGTGACTGGCGCACGCTGGCCGCCGAGATGTTCAACGGCCAGGGCTCCTGGGGCAACGGCGCGGCGATGCGCGTCGCACCGCTCGGCGCGTGGTTCGCGGGCGAACCCGAGAAGGCCGCCGAGCAGGCGGAACTCTCCGCGTACACCACCCACCAGCACCGCGAGGCGGTCGCCGGAGCCATGGCCGTGGCGGCCGCCGCCGCCCTGGTCGCCGGGCCCGGTACCCCGGCCGATCCGGCGGCGCTGCTCACGTCCGTCGTCGGGCTCCTGCCGCGCAGCGCCGTCCACGCGGGGCTGCGCCGTGCCGTGGACATGCTCGACTACGACGACGTCGCCACCGTCGCGGCCGTGCTCGGCTGCGGCCGGCGCACCAGCGCGCACGACACCGTGCCCTTCGCCCTGTGGGCCGCGGTACGGGGCCTCGGCGACTACGAGCGCGCGTTCTGGACCACCGCCCGGGCGGGCGGTGACGTCGACACGACGTGCGCCATCGTCGGCGGCATCGTCGCCGCCCGGCCGGACGGCGAGCCGCCGAAGGCGTGGCTGGAACGCTGTGAACCGCTGCCGGAGTGGCTGCCCGCCGCCTGAGCCCCGGCGGAAACCGGTCCTTCGTCACGGCCCTGTCACAGACCGGGCCGCCAGCCCCACGGCGCGTATACGCCCCGGACCCCGGCGCATAGCCTGTCGGCCACGCTGCCCCGGCGATCTTCCCGGGGCGCGCTGACAAGCTCCGGTCCCGCGCCGCGTCATCGGCAGGCGACCGGTGGGGAGGGGTCCTCATGTCCGACGTACCGAAGGGCGCCGTGCCGCAGCGGCCGCCGCACGGCACACCGCACAACCCGCCGCACTTCGCCCGGCCACCGCTCCATCCGCCGGCCCATCCGGCCCGTCCGAGCCACGCCTCGGTGCAGCCGCAGCCGTGGGCACCGCCGCCCCCGCCGCCCCCTCCGCAGTGGATCATCGACAGCCGCGTCAAGGCGCCGTCCGCCGTCCACCCGGCGGTGCTCTGGATCGCGCTGCTCACCGGCCTTCTGGCCGCCGTGCTGCTGCGCGACGGCATCGGCGTCAACCTCCTGCTGACCGCGCTGCCCGCCGCGCTCGCCGCCGGGGTCGCGGCGGTCGTGCGCGGCCGCCGCCCGCGTCCATGGACGCTGGTGTGGGCGGCCACCGCCCTCGGCCTGCTGCTCGTCCCCGCGCTGCGCGACGCCGGCTGGCCCGCCTTTCTCGCGGTCCTCGGCTTCTTCGTCGTGGGTTCGCTCGCCCTGCACGGTGGCCGCCGCTGGCCGGGAGTGCTGCTGGGGGGCCTCGGTGTGTGGGCGTCCGTGGTGCCCGGCCTGGGCTGGGCGCTGCGCGGCCTGCGCGAGCGCACCGCGCGCAATCGGCGGCGCTGGCTTCCGATGGCCAAGGCCGTCGTGGTCGCCGTCGTCCTGCTGCTGGTCTTCGGTGCGCTCTTCGCCGGGGCGGACGCCGCCTTCGCCGACCTGCTGGGCGACTTCGTCCCCGACATGACGCTCGGCGACTTCCCCGTGCGCGTCCTGCTGTTCGCCCTCGGTGTGCTGGGCGCGCTGGCCGCCGCGTACACCGCCGCCGCGCCGCGCCGCTTCGACCGCGTCAAGGTCAAGCCGGGCCGCGCCCGTGGCCGGGCCGAGTGGGCGCTGCCGCTGGTCGTCCTCGCCGTGCTGTTCGCCGTCTTCAACGCCGTGCAGCTCACCGTGCTCTTCGGCGGCTATCAGAAGGTGCTCGCCGAGACCGGCCTGACGTACGCGCAGTACGCCCGCCAGGGCTTCTGGCAGCTGCTGATCGTGACCCTCCTGACCATCGGGGTGATCGGTCTCGCCCTGCGGTGGGCGCCGCGGGGCACGGACCGCGACCGGCTGCTCGTGCGCTCGGTCCTCGGCGCCATCTGCGTGCTGACGCTGGTCGTGGTCGCGTCCGCACTGCGCCGCATGGAGCTGTACGTGGGCGCCTACGGACTGACGCGGATGCGGATCTCGGTGGCCGGCATCGAGCTGTGGCTCGGGCTGCTGATCGTCCTGATCATGGCGGCCGGGGTGTTCGGCGCCCGATGGCTGCCGCGAGCGGTGGTGGCGAGCGCGGCTGTCGGCTTCCTGGCCTTCGGCCTCGCGGGCCCGGACGCCCTGATCGCCGACCAGCAGGTCACCCGGTACGAGAACACCGGCCGGATCGACCTGGCCTACCTGCAGGACCTGTCCGCCGACGCCGTCCCGGCGCTGGACCGGCTGCCGGAGCCGCAGCGCTCGTGCGCGCTGGAGCTGATGGCGCACGACCTGCGGGGCGGCGGCGACCCGTGGTTCGCCACGAGCCTCGGTGAGAGCCGGGCCCGTTCCGTGCTGGCCGCGCGCCCGGCGGACGCGTACGACGCCTGTTCGCGGGCACGACTCGCGCAGTACCGCATCGAATTGCGCTGACATCGCGCGGCATTCCGCCGCCCCGGCCTCCCCTCGGGCCGGGCGGCGGTGTGCCGTCAGGCGGCAGGCGTGCCCGCCGTGCCGCTCAGCGCCTCCAGGTCGCTCCTGCGCACCCGGATGACGAACAGCGCGGTGGCCAGGGCCAGCAGGACCAGCGCGACGGCGGCGTACAGGGCGGTGGAGATGCCGTGCGCCAGGACTTCGTGCGACCAGGGCGCCGGCAGCTCGTGCGTCCGTGCCAGCTCCGCCTTCTGCGCCGGGGTCGCCTGGGCGAGGAACCGCGGCAGCATCTCGGCCGCCTTGTCGCGGCTCGCGGTGCCGAAGACGGTCACCAGGATCGACAGGCCCAGCGAACCGCCCACCTGCTGCATGGCGTTGAGCAGCCCGGAGGCCGCGCCCGCCTCGTGCTGCGCGACCCCGGAGACGGCGGTCAGTGTCAGTGTCACGAAGTTGAGGCCCATGCCGAAGCCGAAGAGCACCATGGGGCCCAGCACCCCGCCCACGTAACTGCTGCCGGGGTCGATGAAGGTCAGCCAGGCCATTCCGGTGCCGGCGAGCGTCGAGCCCGCGACAAGGAAGGGCTTCGGCCCGAGCACCGGCAGGAAGCGGGTGGAGAGACCCGCTCCCGTCACGATCGCCACGGTGACCGGGAGGAAGGCGAAACCGGCGGCGATGGCGCTGTAGCCGAGCACGGTCTGCACGAAGATGACGATGAAGAAGAACATCCCGAACATCCCCGCGGCGAGGCTCAGCATCATCACGTACGTGCCGGAGCGGTTGCGGTCCGCGAACATCCGCAGGGGAGTGATGGGTTCCTTCGCGCGACGCTCGATGAGGACGAACGAGCTCAGCAGTACCACCGCGGCGCAGAACGCGCCGATCGTGAGCCCGTCCCGCCAGCCCTGGGCGGCGGCCCGGATGAAGCCGTAGACCAGGGAGGCCATACCGGCGGTCGACGTCACCGCGCCGGCGATGTCGAAGCGGCCGGGATGGCGCTTCGACTCGCTGATGTAGCGCGGCGCCAGGAAGGCGATCAGCAGGCCGATCGGCACGTTGACGAAGAACACCCAGCGCCAGTCGAGCCAGTCCGTGAGCATGCCGCCCGCCAGCAGGCCCACCGCGCCGCCGCCCGCGGAGACCGCGGCGAAGACGCCGAACGCGCGGTTGCGTTCGGGTCCTTCGGGAAAGTTGGTGGTGATGAGGGCGAGCGAGGTCGGCGAGGCGATCGCGCCGCCGACGCCCTGCAGGGAGCGCGCCGCGAGCAGCTGCCACGGCTCCTGCGCGAAGCCCCCGAGAAGGGAGGCGAGTGAGAACAGCAGGATGCCGAAGACGAAGACCCTGCGGCGGCCGAGGATGTCGCCGGCCCGCCCGCCGAGCAGCAGAAGGCCGCCGAAGGTGAGGGTGTAGGCGTTGAGCACCCAGGACAGGTCGGTCGTGGAGAAGGAGAGCGCGGTCTGGATGTGCGGGAGCGCGATGTTCACAATCGTGGCGTCCAGCACGACCATGAGCTGGCAGGCCGCGATCACGGCGAGTGCGATCCCCGGCCTGCCGTCGCGTCGCGCGGCGCCGGGCTTGTGTGGTGAGGTGAGTTGCTCAGTCGTCACGAGATCCCCCAGACGGTGACTAGTGAACGGCTGCGTTCACTATGGACGACACTAGAGTGGTGTTGTTAGTGAACGCAAGCGTTCACTAGAAGCGAAGAGCCGAGAAGGTGCCATGGTCATGTCGCACGAGGCGGCAACGGAGCCGTCCAAGCAGGTCGCGCCGCGTCGCCGCGGGCCGGTGCTGGAACGCGCCATCCTCAAGGCCGCCTTGGAGCAACTGGGCACCGTCGGCTGGCGGGGACTGACCATGGAGGGCGTCGCGTCCGCCGCCCAGACCGGCAAGGCGGCCGTCTACCGGCGCTGGCCGTCCAAGCAGGCGCTGGCCACCGACGCGCTGCAGGCCGCGCTCCCCGCCGTCCCCGATGTGCCGGACCTCGGCGGCCTCCGCGAGGACCTCCTCTTCCTGGTGCTGAGGATGCGCGAGGCGATGTACTCGCAGAGCGGACTGGCCCTGCGCGCGGTGATCGACGAGTCCGACCACGAGACGGCGCACTGCTTCGTGCGACTGGTCGTCGAGGGGGTGGTCGAACCCACCAAGCACCGCATCATGGACGTCGTACGGCGCGGGGTCGAACGCGGGGAGGTGCGGCCGGACGCCACCGGGGACATCGTCGCCGACGTCGTGCCCGCCCTGATGATGTACCGGTCGAAGATGGGCGGACGGGAGATCTCCGAACGCGACCTGGTGGAGGTCGTCGACCAGGTGATGCTGCCCCTGCTGCGGCCCTGAGGGACGTGCCCCGAGGAACGTGCCCGGAGGAGGCGATGTCCTGCGGGACCCCGCCTCCGGCGGCCCGGCGCGGGAGCGTAGGGTGGGCGTTGCCATGGTCCGTGAACCTCCCACCCACCGCGTCGAGCGCTCCTTGCGCGCGACACTCGGCGCCAAGATCGTCGCGGGCGTCGACGAGGTCGGCCGGGGGGCCTGGGCCGGACCGGTCACCGTCTGCGCGGCCGTCACCGGACTGCGGCGGGCGCCGGAAGGGCTCACCGATTCCAAACTGCTCACCGTCAAGCGCCGGGGCGAACTCGCCGCCTTGCTGGTCGGTTGGGTCCATTGCTACGCGCTCGGCCACGCGTCGCCCGAGGAGATCGACGACCTCGGGATGACGGCCGCCCAGCGGCTCGCGGCGACGCGTGCCCTGGAGGCCCTGCCCGTACGGCCCGACGCGGTCATCCTCGACGGCAAGCACGACTACCTCGGCGGCCCGTGGCGGGTACGGACGGTCATCAAGGGTGACCAGTCCTGCATCGCCGTCTCCGCGGCCTCGGTGATCGCCAAGGTGCGGCGGGACGCCATGATGGCCGAACTGGGCGTGGACTATGCTCCGTTCGGTTTCGAGGACAACGCCGGGTACCCTTCGCCGGTGCACCGGGCTGCGCTGGCGGAACTGGGGCCCACCCCCCACCACCGGCTGTCCTGGGCATACCTCGATACGCTGCCGCGTTGGCAACACCTGAAGAAAGTCCGGGAGACCGTGGTGGCGGGGGAGACAGGCGAGCAGCTCGGCTTCGATTTCTGAGCCGAGTTGTGACCTACCCGCCGCTGCGCTGTTCCGGTGCATTTGATAGACATCTGCACATGCCTCTCATCCCCGAGGAGCCTCAGATTCACGAGAGTGTCCCGGGTTCTCGCGTAGCCCCGGCCGCCGGCCGGTCCGCGTCGACCCCCCGTCCTGTACCGGCCCCCGGCCCCCGTCCCGGGTCCCCGCGCCCCGCGCCACCGCGCGGAGGCACCACGGTCAACGCCCGGCCCGGCCGTCCCGGCCCGGCTCGCGGTCCGGCCGTTCCGTCACAGCCGCGGCCGCCCCGGGAAGCCGAGGTCGCACAGGCCGGCTCCGCCGGTGCGGCGGCGACGCAGATCCAGCTCATCCCCGCTCCGGTGGAGGGTGCGCTCGACGCGGCCGACGAGGCGGTCGACCTGCTGCTCGACAGCGGTCGGGCGCCCGGCGAGGTCCTGGTGCTCACCACCGGTGAGCAGCACCCCTGGGCCGCCCACGAGCTGAGTTTCGGCGAGGCGTCCTACTGGGCGCAGTACGACGCCGGCGACGACGTCTTCTACGCGGCCCACGACGCCGAGCGTGCCCAGGGCCGTCCGGTCGTGGTCGTCGCGGTCAACGGTGGCTCGGACGAGGTCGTGGCCGCGCTGCTGCCCTCGGCCGTGCGACGGGCCGGTGCGCTGCTGATCGTGTGCGGCGACCCCCAGCGGATCAACGGGCTGCTCGGCGCGAACGCCTGATCAGCGCGCTGCCGCGCGGCGCAGGGCCGGTGCCTCCTCTCCGGGGCGCAGGGCCGCTGCGCCGTGCTGTTCGCGCGACCAGGACGAGGCGTTGGGGTTACGTCCCACGCGGGCCTCGCCGTACACGCGCCAGCCGTCCTCGGTCAAAGTGATGTAGGAGCCGGGGCGCAGGCCGTGCAACGAGCACGCGTCCCGCAGGCCCCACGCCCACGCCCCGTCCGCCTCGGTCCACTCCGCGCCGCCCTCGCGGCACACCAGGAGGACGGCGGTGCGCACGGGCGTACGCCGGCGCAGGTCGTCCGGGGTGATCCGGCGCAGGTGGGACAGGATCGCGTTGCGCCGTTCCCAGCCGTCGACGACGCCCTCGCGCTGTGCGAACGAGGCGCTGGCCGTCAGCCGTCCGTCGGGTGACAGGACCGCGAGCACCGCCGTGCCCGGCGCGGGAAGGTGCCGCGCGTGCAGGTCCTTGACCACGTCGCGTGGGCTGATCAGCAGCGGGAAGCCGGAGGCTGTCCACTCCGCCGGTTCCAGGGCGCGCGCACGGCGGGCGGGGCGGGAGGACGTGCCGGAGGAGGTTTCCGGAGCGAAGCCCATGGCCGCGATCCTCCCTTCGGGTATGCGTCCGAGACCGGGTGCGCGGGCGCATGCCGATCGGGGGGCTCGAGGAGCCGAACGGGGAACGCTCCCAATTCTCGCTGCCGTACACGCGAGCGGCAACGGTCAATTAGTCGTTGTGTCTGTTATCGGATCGTCCGCCGCATAGATCCCCGGGTGCTGTCCACCATCTGACCGCGGATCAGCCTTGCAGGGCCAGGACCAGCGGAAACACTGCTGCAACTCCTGACCTGCGCAGCAGTCGTGCGGCGACGGCCAGGGTCCAGCCCGTTTCGGTGAAATCGTCGACGAGCAGGACCGGTCCGGGCGTTGCCGCGATCGCGTCGGCGAGAGCGGGCGGAACGGCGAAGGCCCCGTGCAGCGCGCGCAGACGCTGCGCGCTGTTGCTGCGCGGCACACGCGAGGGCTCGACGTCACCTGTGTGGACCAGCTCCCCGAGCAGCGGCATGCGCCCGGCGTCGGCGATGCGCTGCCCGAGCGAGGCGATCAGCCGCGGCCTGGTGTGGGAGGCGACGGTCACCACACCGACCGGGCGGTGCGGTGCGTCGGGTGCCCCACTGGCCCAGCCGCCCGGTCCTCGGGCCCAGTCCGCCAGCACCGTGACCACGGCGTTGACCACGTCGTCCGCGACGGGCGCGTCCGGAGCGTTCACGGCGAACAGCGGCCGCAGCCGGTTGCCCCAGCCGATGTCGGAAAGCCGTCCGAGGGCGCGGCCGGGCCCGGCCTGTTCGCCGGCCGGGATCCGGCCCTTGAGGTCGATGCCCACCGCCGGGAGGCCCGTGGGCCACATCCGGCGCGGTTCCACCTCGACGCCGGGGCGCCCGAGCGCCGCCCGCGCGGACTCCAGTGCCTCCCGGGACACCTCGGCGGAGTAGCGCGGCGCCGCGCAGTTGTCGCAGCGGCCGCAGGGGGCGGCGTCCTCGTCGTCGAGTTGCCGCCGCAGGTACTCCATGCGGCAGGCGGTGGTCGTGGCGTACTCGCGCATGGCCTGCTGCTCGTCCTTGCGCTGCCGGTCGACCCAGGCGTAACGCTCGGTGTCGTACGCCCAGGGCTGCCCCGTGGACGTCCAGCCGCCGCGCACCCGGCGGACGGCACCGTCCACGTCGAGGACCTTGAGCATGGTCTCCAGCCGGGTGCGGCGCAGGTCGACGCTGGCCTCCAGGGCCGGCACGGACATCGGCGCTCCCGCCTCCGCCAGCAGCGCGAGGGTCTGGCGGACCTGCTCCTCGCGCGGGAAGGCGAGCGAGGCGAAGTAGCGCCAGATCGCCTCGTCCTCCGGACCGGGGAGCAGCAGGACCTCAGCGTGATCGACTCCTCGGCCGGCGCGGCCGACCTGCTGGTAGTAGGCGATGGGGGAGGAGGGCGAGCCCAGGTGGAGCACGAAGCCCAGGTCGGGCTTGTCGAATCCCATGCCGAGGGCGGAGGTCGCGACCAGGGCCTTGACCTCGTTGCGCAGCAGCGCGGCCTCGGCGACCCGCCGGTCGGCGTCCTCCGTGCGGCCGGTGTACGCGGCCACTTCGTGTCCCCGCTGCCGCAGGAAGGCCGCGACCTCCTCGGCGGCCGCCACGGTGAGCGTGTAGATGATGCCGGAGCCCGGCAGCTCGCCGAGGTGGTCGGCGAGCCAGGCGAGCCGGTGTGCGGCGTCCGGCAGCGGCAGGACGCCGAGCGAGAGGCTCTCGCGGTCCAGCGGCCCGCGCAGGATCAGCGCGCCCTCGTGGTCGCCGGTGCCCAGTTGTTCCGCGACATCCGCCGTCACGCGGGCGTTGGCCGTGGCCGTGGTGGCGAGGACGGGGACGCCCGGCGGCAGGTCGGCGAGCATGGTGCGCAACCGGCGGTAGTCGGGCCGGAAGTCGTGGCCCCAGTCGGAGATGCAGTGCGCCTCGTCGACCACGAGCAGGCCGGTGGTGGCGGCGAGTTTGGGCAGTACCTGATCGCGGAAGTCGGGGTTGTTGAGCCGTTCCGGGCTGACCAGCAGGACGTCGACCTCCCCGGCGGCGACTTCTGCCTGGACGGTGTCCCACTCCTCGGGGTTGGCCGAGTTGATCGTCCGGGCCCTGATGCCGGCGCGGTCGGCGGCGTCGATCTGGTTGCGCATGAGGGCGAGCAGCGGGGAGACGATCACGGTCGGACCGCTGCCGCGTTCCCGGAGCAGCGCCGTGGCCACGAAGTAGACGGCGGACTTGCCCCAGCCCGTGCGCTGGACGACCAGGGCCCGGCGGCCCTGGGCCACCAGCGCCTCGACCGCGCGCCACTGGTCCTCGCGCAGGCGGGCGGTGCCCGTCGGGTCCCCGACGAGCCGGCTGAGGATCGTGTCGGCGGTGGTGCGCAGTGCGGTGGTCATGCCCCCATGCAACCCGATGACACCGACACTGTGCCAACCGCCCCCGCCGCACCTGTGGATAACTCGTCCGGCATTCTTGTGATGATATGGACGGTTTATCCACAGGTTTTGGAGGGGTCTGGCGGAGATCCATGCTGTGCGCCACCTTCGGATCATGACTCAGCACACCGCATCTCCGCGTCCCTCGGACGACCCGAAGGTCACCCTGCGCAGCCCGGCCGAGCTCGCCGCCGCGCTCCCCTACCTGTGCGGCTTCCACCCGGACGACAGCATTCTGATGATGGCCCTGCACGGCGAACGCGGCCGCTTCGGCGGCCGCGCCCGGCTGGGCATCCCTCGCAACCCCGGTGAATGGCCGGACGCGGCGGCGCAGTTGGCCGACTGCCTCATCACCGGCAGTACACAGCGCGGCGGCCGCCCGGACGCCATCGTGCTCTTCCTCGTCCAGGACCCCGCCCCCGGGGAGACCCCCGGGCAGGTCATGGAGCGCCTCCGGCCGCTGGCACAGGGCCTGCGGGTGGCCTGCGGCAGCCTCGACGTGCCCGTGGTGGAGGCGCTGTGCGTCTCCGCCGGCCGCTGGTGGTCCTACTCCTGCCCGGACACCGAGTGCGGGCCTCCCGAGGGCGTGCCGGTCCCACCCACCGGTGACTCGGTGATGGCGGCCGCGGCCGCCTACGCGGGTATCCGGGTACGCGGCTCCCGCAAGGCGCTGGAGGACCGCCTCGCCCCGCCCCCGGCGGGGTCGACGGCGGGCATCGCGCGGGAGGAGGCACTGGACACGGCGGCCGCCGGACTCGTGCCGCGCATGCTCGAACGCGACGACTCCGACGAGGTGCGGCGGACCACGCTGCGACTGATCGAGCAGGCCCTGGACCGGTTCAAGGCGGCCTCCCCCGAGGACGACGGCCCGATCGGCGACCGTCATGACGACGCCCTGCTCGCTGACGACGAGGCCGCCGCGATGATCCTCGGGCTGCAGGACCGTGACACCCGTGACCGGGCCGCGGAATGGATGGACCCGCCGCACACCGACGCAGCCCTGCGCCTGTGGCGGGCGCTCGCCCGCCGCTGCGTCGAGCCCTACCACGAGCACGCCGCGGCACCTCTGACACTGGCCGGCTGGGTCGCCTGGTCGGCGGGGGACGAGGCCACCGCGCGCGTGGCCTTCGGTCGCGCGCTGCACCTCGCCCCCGACTACACCTTCGCCCGGCTGCTGTACGCCGCGGTCAACAACGGGATCTCCCCCGAGCCGCTGCGCCGCTACCTGCGCCGGCGGCGCGGCGGGCAGGCCCGCCGCGCCGCCATCCTCACAGCTCGCCGCGGGCCAGCCGGATCAGCCGGTCGAGGACCCGGCCGCCGCTCACCCGGAGCCCGTCGTGCTCGTACTCGTCGGTGACCCACGTCCGCAGGCCGCGCACCGACCGGGCGGTGGCCAGGGAGTCGGCCGCGTCGACGTACATGTCGTCGTGGTACACCGCCGCGGCCACCGGCACCTCGTTCGCCGCCAGTTGGCGCGGGTCGTACAGGTCGGGCCAGTCCTCGCGGCGGGCCAGCAGTTCCGCCGTCTCGCGGAGCGGGGCGAGCGCCGGGTCGGTGGAGAACATCCATGGGTAGATCATCTCCCCGGTCAGCAGCACCGGCGCGTCGTCCGCCAGCGGCTTGTCCACGTCGAACTGCGGGAACTCGCCGCGCACCGACTCGGCCGCCCAGCCGGTGCCCCGCGGCGACACGGACCGCTGGCCGTAGATCGACTCGTGCAGCACCGCGTAGAGCGGATTGCCCGCGAAGGACAGGTGACCCTGCACCTCGGCCAGGAAGGAGTCGGACAGCTGCGGACCCGCGGCCCCCGGCAGGAATGCGTCCTCCAGCAGGTAGTGCAGCGTGTGCGAGCCGGTGCCCGTGCCCAGCATCAGGCCGAGGGTCTGGAGCGCCTCGGCGGTCAGCAGCCCGCCGTTCGGCAGCGTCACCTCGTGCTCCCGAAGGTGCCGCGCCACGGCGCGGACCGTCTCGACGTCCTCCGGATAGCGCGCGTAGTGGGCCTCGACCTTGCGCTCCACCCGCGGATAGGCGGCCCGGTAGACGTCCTCCGCGCTGCTGCGCAGACCCGCGAGACCGCCCGTCACGAACGCCTCGCGAATCCCCTCGGGGGCGAGGGAGAGATACGTCAGCGTGCAGAATCCGCCGAAGCTCTGCCCCAGCAGGCTCCACCGGACGCTCTGGCCGAGCAGTTCGCGGCGGATCAACTCGCAGTCGCGGACGATCGAGTCGGCCCGGAAGTGCTCCAGATACCGGGCCTGGGCGGCGGCATCGCCGCGCAACGGCAGGGTCTGCCGGTTCGCGGGGGTGGAACGGCCGGTGCCGCGCTGGTCGAGGAGCAGCACCCGGTAGTCGTCCAGCGCCCGGGTGAGCCAGCCGTCGCGGCCCAGCGGTCGCGGTGACCTGCCTCCCGGCCCGCCCTGCAGGAACAACAACCAGGGCAATGGCTCCCGTTCCTTGCCGACCGCCACGACCTCGCGGGCGTACACCTCGATCTGCTCACCACGTGGATCCGCGTGGTCGAGCGGTACCTGGAAGGTGCGGTCGGTGATGACGGTCCCTGGCTGGCGGTAGACGGCCATGGCTCTCTTTCCGCTGATACGAACGGTTTCCCGATCAGGAACGGTAGACGGCGCGTGACCCGAGTGCCCACACGGGCGTTCACCGGGGTAGTGGCGGCACCGCCCGCCCGAGCCGACGAGGAGATGGCATGGGCCCGCATCAGGCCAATCGGTCGTCCTCCCGCGCCGACCGGGGGCCGCAGGCGGTGCACGACGCGGTGATCTGCGTCGCGGCCCCGTCGCTCGCGGTCTCGGGGCGGGACGGGCAGCTGCGCGGTGACGGCCTGGACGGCTTCTACCAGGCCGGGCGGCGCGTGCTCGCCCGCTGCGAACTCCGGCTGGCGGGGGCGGCCCCGGTGCCGGTGCAGGGCCTGCCGGTGTCGGCCGGGGAGGCACGGTTCACGGCGGTGGCGCGGGTGCCCGGTGACACGGCCCCGGATCCGGGCCTGACCGTGGAGCGGCTGCGCTCCGCGGGCGGCACCGAGCGCATCACCGTGCACAACACCGGGCCGCGCGAGGTGCGCATCCCGTGCGAGGTGTCCCTGGCCTGCGATCTCGCCGAGCTACCGGCGATCGCCGCGGGGACGTCCGGCCCGGAACTGCCCGCCAGCGTCAGCGACGGGGGACTGCTGTGGGCGGGCGAGGGCGGACGGGTCCGGGTCGTCGCCGTGCCGGGGCCCGACAGCGCGATGGCCTCGGCCGGCTTGCTGAGCTGGGACCTCGTGCTGCCGCCGGGGGCGTCCCGCACGATCGAGCTGCGGGTGGTCCTGGAGCCTGCCGGGGCGCAGCCGGCCGGCCCGGCGTCCGGACCGACCACGGCGCCGTGGTCCGCGGCGCGGATCGACTGCGAGGACGGCGGGGCGGCGTCGCTGCTCCGCACCGCCCTCGACGACCTGCGCGGGCTGTTGCTGCGGGAACCAGGGCATCCGCTGGACGCCCACGTGGCGGCGGGGGCTCCCTGGCGGCTCGGTCTGGCCCCGGCCGACGCGGCCTGGGCGGCGCGCATGCTGCTGCCGCTCGGCACACGGCTGGCGGCCGGGACCCTGCGCACCCTGGCCCGCCGGCAGGATCCGGAGACCGGCCGGGTGCCCGGACCGCTGCGGCACGCCGGCCCGCACCTGCCGCCCACGTGCTCGGGCGTGGAGGCCGGGCTGCTTTTCGTCACCGTGCTCGCCGAGGCACGCCGCTGGGGGATCTACGACCGGGACGCCGAGCAGCTCCTGCCCGCGGCGGAGCGCTCCCTGCGGTGGCTGAGGTCGTCCCTGACCCCCGCCGGGTACATGCCCGACCCCGTGCCCGGCGGGCCCGTGCGCTGCGACGTGCAGGCGCACGCCCACCGCGCCATGCTGCACGGCGCGGATCTGCTGGACGCGTACGGACGTCCCGGGGCCGAGGAGTGGCGCGAGCGGGCGGAGGCGCTGCGCCGCCGCTTCCGTGACGACTTCTGGCTGGACGACCGTGCGGGCGGCCGCCCGGCCGCCGCGCTGACCCCGGACGGAAGACCGGTGCCGCACCTCGGATCGGCGGCGGCGCACCTGCTGGACACCGGGCTGGCCGCCGGCGGCGGGGTCGCCCCCGGACTCCTGGACAAGGTGCAGACCGAGCAGCTCGCCCGCCTGCTGGCGGCGCCTGAGCTCGACTCGGGGTGGGGGCTGCGCACGCTCTCGGCCGCGGCGCCCGGCCACAACCCCTTCGGGCACCGGGGAGGGGCCGTGCGCGTCCACGACACCGCCGTCGCGGTCGCCGGGCTCGCCGCCCACGGCTACGAGAGGGAGGCCGCCGCACTGCTGCGCGGCGTGCTCGACGCGGCCGCCGTCTTCGGCCACCGGCTCCCCGAGATGTACGCGGGCGAGCAGCGAGCCCCCGATCGCGTACCCGCCCCGCACCCGACCGCGTCCCGCCCCGCCGCGGTGGCGGCCGCCGGAGCGGTACAGCTCCTGATCACTCTCGCCGGTATCCGCCCGGACGTCCCCGAGCGCATCGTGGTCGTCCGCCCCCTGGGCTGTGCGCCCCTCGGCGAGCTGCGGCTGACGGGGCTGGCGGTCGCGGGCGAGCCGTTCGCGGTGCGCGTGGGCCGGCTCGGAACGGCTGTCGTCGAGGAGGCCGCGGCGGGACTGCAGCTCGGTTCCTGAGCCGGAGGGCACCCCTGCTTCACGAAGGCGCCCCGCCCCCGCGGCCCCGCCTCACCAGCACGTCGAACAACGGGCCGAGAGCGGGCCCCGTCATCCCTCCAACCTGCTGCTTATCGTCAGGCAGACGACTATGATCGCGGACATGTCGCCCTACGACCCGTCAGCTTTCCCGCCGTTCGCCGTCACCGTCGACCTCGTCGTGCTCACGGTGCGCAGCAATGCCCTGAGCGCCCTCGCGGTCCGTCGTGGCGAGCCCCCGTACCAGGGCCGATGGGCGCTGCCCGGCGGTTTTGTACGCGGCGACGAGGACCTGGCCGAGGCCGCCGCCCGTGAACTGGAGGAGGAGACCGGGCTCCGGGCCGGCAAGGGGGTGCATCTGGAACAGCTGGCCACGTACGGCGATCCCCAGCGCGACCCGCGCATGCGCGTGGTGAGCGTCGCCCACCTGGTGCTCGCCCCCGACCTTCCCGCCCCCCGCGCCGGAGGCGACGCGCGCAGTGCCCGCTGGGCCCCGGTCGGGGAGTTGCTGCGCAACGGCGAGGACGGCGCCCTCGCGTTCGACCACGCGCGGATCCTCGGCGACGGCGTCGAACGCGCGCGGTCCAAGCTCGAGTACTCCGCCCTGGCCACCGCCTTCTGCCCGCCGGAGTTCACCGTCGGCGAACTGCGCCGGGTCTACGAGGTCGTGTGGGGCGTCGCGCTCGATCCACGCAACTTCCACCGCAAGGTGACGGGCACGGTGGGATTCCTCGTCCCCACCGGCGGTACGACGACCCGTCAGGGCGGTCGTCCCGCACAGTTGTTCCGCGCGGGTGGCGCAACCATCCTCAATCCGCCCATGTTGCGGCCAGAGGTGTAAATTTCGGACCTTTCGCACGTTATCGTGCAAGGGTGATCCAGGCCATCGGACTGACCAGCGCGTCCCGCGGCGACGAAGCACCCGCCGTGGACGACCTCACCTTTGACGCCCGCCCCGGGGAGATCACCACCCTGCTCGGCGACAGCGGTGCGGGCAAGTCGACCGCCCTGCGGCTGATGCTCGAACTCGAACCCGGCCGCGGCATCACCCTCTTCGGCGGCCGGCCCCTGCACCGTCACGCCCACCCGGCGAACATCGTCGGGGTGCTCCTCGGCGACGTCCCCGGACACCCCTCCCGCACCGCCCGCGGCCACCTGCGGATGCTGGCCGCCGCTGCCGGCGCACCGGCCGAACGCGCCGATCAGGTCCTGGAGATCGTGGGCCTGCGCGACGCGGCCGACCGCCGTCTCGGCGAGTTCTCGCTCGGCATGGACCGGCGCCTCGGTGTCGCGGCCGCCCTGCTCGGCGACCCTCCCGCCCTCCTGCTCGACGACCCCGCGCAGGACCTGTCGCCCCGCGACACCGCCTGGCTGTACGGACTGCTCAAGACCTATGCGGCGCGCGGCGGCACGGTCGTCGTGACCGTGAGCGATCCTCGCACGGCCGGACGCCTCGCGGACCGCATCGTCACGCTCGACGCGGGACGGCTCGTCGCCGACCAGTCCGCCCAGGAGTTCGGCCGCGGACGGCTGCGCCCCTATGTCGCCGTGCAGTCGCCGCAGGCCGAACGCCTGGCGCTGCTGCTCGCCGACGACGAGACCGAGATCACCCACGAGAGCGGCAGCCGTATCTGCGTCTACGGCACGACCACCGCCCGGATCGGCGAGACCGCCTTCCGGCACGGCATCCTGCTGCACCGCCTCGCGGACGAGGTGGGCGACACCGGAGTCCCGGAGTCGCCGCACGGCGACCGCGCCCCCGGCGCCGTCTCCCTGGCGCCGGTGCGCGAGGCCCGTCCGCCTGCCGGGCCGGCCCGTCCGGTCCGCTACGAACTGCGCCGCCTCGCGGGCATCCGCGGCCCGTGGCTGATCGCCCTCGCCGGCGTTCTCGCCTCGGCCCTCTCCACCCTCGTGCTGCTGCGCACCGGGCACCATGCCGTCTCCCTGCGCCTGCTGACCGGCTGGGCGCACTCCCTGCCGCTTCCCCCGGCCGCCCTCGGGGGCGGGCTCCTCGGAGCCCTCTCCTACGGCCAGGAGTTCCGGTACCCGGCGCTGGCGCCCGCCAACGCGCCGGTGCCGCGCCAACTGCGCCTGCTGCTGGCCAAGCTCGTCGTGAACGGCGGCGCGGCGCTGGTGATCGCCGGCTGCGCGGCTGCGGCGGGAGTGCTGGAGGCGCACTTCCTCGGTGGTCACGGACTGCCGCGGCTCCTGGCCCTGGCCCGTATCGCGGTGACGTGGGGGGTGCTGGCGCTCGTGTGCTGCTGGGCCGGTGTGCTGGCGGCCGGGGTGTTCCGGACCACCGCGCTGGGTCTGGCCGGGGTGTTGGCGGTGCCCCTGCTGGTGGCACCGGTGGTGCGCCGGGCGGCGACCGCGCCGGCGATCGACGCGGTACGGCTGGCGACCCAACCCGTCCGGTATTCCTTCGTCTTGTCGCTCTTCGCTCTGTTGTGTGCCTATGTGGCAACGGTCTTGCGCCGGAGAAACCCCATTTCCTTCCGATAAAGCGTCAATTATCAGGTGATGAGTGCTCACCCTTTCGTGTGCTTTTCAGCAAAGCCCTCAAGGCGCCGGGCGTCATCGCCGACAAATGATGCGTGAGTACCCTTGCGCACACCATGATGACCGCCGCCCGCTCCGTCGACCCCAGCCTCGTCGGCGGTGGCGAGCTCGACCGCTATCCGTACGCCGACGTCTCCGCCGGTTCCTCGCTGGACCGGCCGGGCGGTGCGCCCTCCTGGGAGGGCGACACCGACATGGGCCGGGTGGGCCGCCGGGCGGGCGGCAGCCGTGGCCGCGGGCTCCACGGCCAACTCGTCCAGCAACTCGGCCAGATGATCGTCTCCGGCGATCTGGGCGCCGACCGTCCGCTCGTCCCCGAGGAGATCGGCCAGCGTTTCGAGGTCTCCCGCACCGTCGTCCGTGAATCGCTGCGTGTGCTGGAGGCCAAGGGTCTGGTCAGCGCCCGGCCCAACGTCGGCACCCGGGTCCGCCCCGTCAGCGACTGGAACCTGCTCGACCCCGACATCATCGAGTGGCGGGCCTTCGGTCCCCAGCGGGACGACCAGCGCCGTGAGCTGTTCGAGCTGCGCTGGACGATCGAACCGCTGGCGGCCCGCCTGGCCGCCGGTCACGGCCGGGAGGACATCCAGCAGCGGCTGGTGGACATGACCGAGATCATGGCCCACGCCGTCGGTCAGGGCGACGGGCTGACCTTCTCCCGCGCCGACGCCGAGTTCCACGCCCTGCTCCTGCAGGTCGCGGGCAACCGCATGCTGGAGCACCTGTCCGGCATCGTCTCCGCCGCTCTCCAGGTCTCCGGCGGCCCCGTCACCGGCTGCGAGCGCCCCGGCGATCACTCCGTCGCCCTCCACGCGCGGGTGGTCGAGGCGCTGGCCGCTTCCGACGGTGCCGAGGCGGAGGCCGTCATGCGCCAGCTGCTGGCCGTGCACACCGAGCCGGGTCCCGCCGTCGCGACCCCCGACCATGTCGTCCCCGCACCGCGCGAGCACTGATCGCCCGGAGCGAGCCGGAGACGGCACCGACTTCCGCCGCCGGCCCACACCCTCCGGGCCCGGCGGCGGAGCCGTCCGCCGCACCGGACGGGCGGACGGAATGCGGCGGCCGGTTCACGGCGAGTGTCCGGCTATCGACGGATTGGTGTCGTTTCGGGGTGTGACTCGGACCACGTGGGGCCGGGCGTAACGCTCTGGCGAGCAGCGCGATGAGGTAAGAGGTGGCGGCCGCGCGAGGAATATCCGCGACGAACATGACGCTGAGTTGCTGAGCGGTTCCACCCTAGTCGTTTTCCATCGTTCCGAGAGGTTGTTCGTGTCGGCCAGCACATCCCGTACGCTCCCGCCGGAGATCGCCGAGTCCGAGTCTCTGATGGCGCTCATCGAGCGGGGTAAGGCTCAGGGTCAGATCGCCGGCGACGACGTGCGCCGAGCCTTCGAAGCGGACCAGATCCCGGCAACCCAGTGGAAGAACGTTCTGCGCAGCCTCAACCAGGTCCTCGACGAGGAGGGTGTGACGCTGATGGTGAGTGCCGCTGAGGCGCCCAAGCGCACCCGTAAGAGCGTCGCAGCCAAGAGCCCGGCGAAGCGTACTGCCACCAAGACCGTCGAGACCAAGGCCGCGCCGGTGAAGAAGACCGTGGCGGCCAAGGCCGCCGCGGCACCCGCGTCCGCCGTCGAGGCGGAAGCGATGGCGGACGCGGCCGACGAGGGCGTGGCGCCCGCCAAGAAGGCCGCGGCGAAGAAGACCGCGGCCAAGAAGACCACCGCCGCCAAGAAGACGACGGCCAAGAAGACCGCCGCCGATCCCAAGGCCAAGAAGGACGACGAGCTCGTCGAGGGCGAGGAGCTCCTCGAGGAGGTCACGCCCGGCAAGGACGAGGACGTGCCGGCCGCCGAGACCGAGGCGGAGAGCTTTGTGCTCTCCGACGACGACGAGGACGACGCGCCCGCGCAGCAGGTCGCCGCGGCCGGCGCCACCGCCGACCCGGTCAAGGACTACCTGAAGCAGATCGGCAAGGTCCCCCTCCTCAATGCCGAGCAGGAGGTGGAGCTCGCCAAGCGCATCGAGGCCGGTCTGTTCGCCGAGGACAAGCTGGCCCAGGCGGACAAGCTCGCCCCCAAGCTCAAGCGCGAGCTCGAGATCATCGCCGAGGACGGCCGCTGGGCCAAGAACCACCTGCTGGAGGCCAACCTCCGTCTGGTGGTCTCGCTGGCCAAGCGCTACACCGGTCGCGGCATGCTCTTCCTGGACCTGATCCAGGAGGGCAACCTGGGCCTGATCCGTGCGGTCGAGAAGTTCGACTACACCAAGGGCTTCAAGTTCTCCACGTACGCGACGTGGTGGATCCGCCAGGCGATCACCCGCGCGATGGCCGACCAGGCCCGCACCATCCGTATTCCGGTGCACATGGTCGAGGTCATCAACAAGCTGGCCCGCGTCCAGCGCCAGATGCTCCAGGACCTGGGCCGCGAGCCCACCCCGGAGGAGCTGGCCAAGGAACTCGACATGACCCCGGAGAAGGTCATCGAGGTCCAGAAGTACGGCCGCGAGCCGATCTCCCTGCACACCCCGCTGGGCGAGGACGGCGACAGCGAGTTCGGTGACCTCATCGAGGACTCCGAGGCTGTCGTCCCGGCCGACGCGGTCAGCTTCACGCTTCTCCAGGAGCAGCTGCACTCCGTCCTCGACACGCTCAGTGAGCGCGAGGCCGGCGTGGTCTCGATGCGCTTCGGCCTGACCGACGGCCAGCCGAAGACGCTCGACGAGATCGGCAAGGTGTACGGGGTCACCCGTGAGCGCATCCGCCAGATCGAGTCGAAGACGATGTCCAAGCTGCGCCACCCGTCCCGTTCCCAGGTGCTCCGCGACTACCTGGACTGATCGGACCGGCTCCCTGACGGGCCCGCGACCGCTTCTTGCGGCCGCGGGCCCGTCGACGTTTTCCGGAGCCCCCTCCGGATGCGGGGGTGGATCACTCAGGTAACGCTGAGTGCACTTGTTGTTCCGGAGGGTGAGGAGAGTGCATGCGTTCCTCGATCCGCTCGATGATCGGCGGACTGACGCTGGTATCAGCGCTCGCGATGCCGCTGGTGGCCCCCGCGTACACCGCGTACGCCGCCACTTTTGAGCCCGCCTCGCCGGGTGTGGAACCCGTGGCCCAGGATGCGGGGGGCGCCGCCGTGCCCGAGGCCGCGTCGCGGGACGGGGAGGGGGCCTCGTACGCGGCGCAGACGCAGGGGGCCTCGGCCGCCGAGCCGGGACGGGAGTCCATAGCCCGGGGCGCGGAGTCCTCCGCAGAGCTCGGCCGGGCGGCGGCGCCCGCGGCACCGGAAGGGTCCCGCGAGGTGGCGAGCCCGAAGTCGCCGGCGCAGGGGGCCACCGGCGCTGTCATAGGCGGTGCGCCCGTGTCGACCCAGCAGTACCCCTGGGCCGTGGCCATCTCCAGTCGCTCCCGGTACGGGACGACGCGTTCCGGGCAGTTCTGCGCCGGCGCCCTCGTGGGTCCGGCCACCGTGGTGAGCGCGGCACACTGCTTCACCCCCGCCGCACTCGGCGGGGACTGGAGGCAGGTGCCCGACCTGCGGGTCATCGGCGGGCGCACGGACCTGAGCGGCGCGGGGGGCCGGGAGGTGCCGGTCCGCAAGGTCTGGGTGAACCCGGCCTACGATCCGGCGACCAACAACGGGGACGTGGCCGTCGTCACCCTCGCCCAGCGGCTTCCGGCGTCGGCCGCGATTCCGATGGCGAAGCCCGGCGACAGTGCCGTCTACCGCTCCGGCACCCCGGCGAAGGTCTTGGGGTGGGGTGACACGACGGGGCTCGGCACCTACTCGAACACCCTGCGGGCGGCCCCGGTGGAGGTGCTCCCCGACTCGGTGTGCCAGAAGGCCTATCCGGGGAGCATCGACGGCAAGTACCTGTCCGGTTCCATGGTGTGCGCGGGTGAACTCACCGGCGGGCGGGACTCCTGCCAGGGGGACAGCGGCGGCCCGCTCGTGGCGGGGCAGCGGCTGATCGGCCTGGTGTCATGGGGCTCCGGCTGCGCCGAGGCGGGCCGCCCGGGGGTCTACACCAGGGTCTCGTCGGTCTCCGGGCTGGTCGGGCAGCACTCGTGACCGGATGATGGATCGTCGCGTGCCGTGGCGCGTCCAGGCGTCACGGGATGCGCGGTGCGGACGGCGCCAGGGGCGCCGTGCCGCGAGGAGGAACGAGAGGACGAGCAAGCGGACAAGCCGACGGGCGGCCCTCCACGCGGGGGGCCGCCCGTCGCTGAAAGCTCGTCGCAGTGCTACGCGTCAGCGTTCGTCATCGACCGCGACGGTCGGCGTGGCCGTGAGGCGGCCGGTCTCGTCCTGTATTTCCACAGCGATCTTCTTCAGTTCGGGCTCGAACTTACGCCCATGGTGCGCGCAGAAGAGCAGCTCACCGCCGCTGATCAGAACGACGCGCAGGTAGGCCTGGGCGCCGCAACGGTCGCAGCGATCCGCCGCCGTCAGCGGGCTCGCGGGGGTCAGAACTGTAGTCACGTCGCCTCTTCTCTAGCTCGACGAGCTGTCGTACCAGGGTCAACATCCAACCAGGCCGAAACTGTTCCCGCTCGTGCCTTTTTCCTGGAAACCGTTGTTGTAGCGGCTGGATGCTACCGATTGGCGGCGAATGATCCTCTGGTGTGGTTATTTGTCGTATTCGGGGCAATCAGGCGGAACTGGTCAGATTCTTCAGTTATGTCCCGCCGGCTGGCTTGCCGGTTGTTGATGAGGACGTGCCCGCAGCCTAAATGGTTCATGCCTCCAGGGGAACGTGACATGTGTATCACTCAAACGAGGGATCGAACATGTCTTCGATAGCGGGCTAGCATGGACCGCATACCGGGTCGCGGCGAAACGGCCGCGCGTGGCCTCGGTACCCTCTGACCGATACGGCTGTAGAACTTCATCGAGGAGACGTCCCGCGTGACCGCCGAAACATCCGTGCCGTCCACCGCGTTGCTGACCGGTGCAGATCGTGACGGCTCCAACTACACCGCGCGGCATCTGTTGGTACTCGAGGGCCTGGAGGCGGTGCGCAAACGCCCGGGCATGTACATCGGTTCCACCGACAGCCGCGGCCTGATGCACTGTCTCTGGGAGATCATCGACAACTCCGTCGACGAGGCCCTGGGCGGCCACTGCGACCACATCGACGTCATCCTCCACGAGGACAACTCGGTGGAGGTGCGCGACAACGGCCGCGGCATCCCCGTCGACATCGAGCCCAAGACCGGCCTGTCCGGCGTCGAGGTCGTCATGACCAAGCTGCACGCGGGCGGCAAGTTCGGTGGCGGGTCGTACGCGGCCTCCGGCGGTCTGCACGGCGTGGGCGCCTCGGTCGTCAACGCCCTGTCCGCCCGGCTCGACGTCGAGGTCGACCGCGGCGGCCACACCCACGCCATCAGCTTCCGGCGCGGGGTGCCCGGCCGGTTCGCCAAGCCCGGCCCGGAGGCGAACTTCGAGCCGGAGAGCGGGCTCGACAAGTCCAAGAAGGTGCCGCGGACCCGGACGGGCACCCGCGTGCGCTACTGGGCGGACCGCCAGATCTTCCTGAAGGACGCCAAGCTCTCCCTGGACACGCTCCACCAGCGCGCCCGCCAGACCGCGTTCCTGGTGCCCGGCCTGACGATCGTCGTCCGCGACGAGCGCACGGACAACGGCAACGAGGACGGCAAGCCGGTCGAGGACACCTTCCACTTCGACGGCGGCATCAGCGAGTTCGCCGAGTACCTCACCCCGGACAAGCCGATCTGCGACGTGCTGCGGCTGTCCGGCAGCGGCACCTTCAAGGAGACCGTCCCGGTCCTGGACGACCGCGGCCACATGAGCCCCACCGAGGTCACCCGCGAGCTCGGCGTCGACGTGGCGCTGCGCTGGGGCACCGGGTACGACACCACGCTGCGCTCCTTCGTGAACATCATCGCGACGCCCAAGGGCGGCACGCACGTCCGCGGTTTCGAGGGGGCCATCACCCGGACGGTCAACGAGGTGCTGCGCGCCAACAAGCTGCTGCGCGTCGCCGAGGACGACATCGTCAAGGACGACGCCCTGGAGGGCATGACCGCGGTCGTGACGGTCCGGCTCGCCGAGCCGCAGTTCGAGGGCCAGACCAAGGAGGTGCTCGGCACCTCGGCGGCCAACCGCATCGTCGCCAATGTCGTCTCCCGTGAGCTGAAGGCCTTCCTGACCTCCACCAAGCGGGACGACAAGCAGCAGGCCCGCGCCGTGCTGGAGAAGGCCGTCGCCGCGGCCCGCACCCGGATCGCCGCCCGGCAGCACAAGGAGGCGCAGCGCCGCAAGACCGCGCTGGAGTCCTCGTCGCTGCCGGCGAAGCTCGCCGACTGCCGCAGTGACGACGTGGACCGCAGCGAACTGTTCATCGTCGAGGGAGACTCGGCGCTCGGCACCGCGAAGCTCGCGCGCAACTCCGAGTTCCAGGCGCTGCTGCCGATCCGCGGCAAGATCCTCAACGTCCAGAAGTCCTCGGTCTCGGACATGCTCAAGAACACCGAGTGCGGCGCGATCATCCAGGTCATAGGAGCTGGCTCCGGCCGCACCTTCGACATCGACCAGGCGCGCTACGGCAAGATCATCATGATGACCGACGCCGATGTGGACGGCAGCCACATCCGGTGCCTGCTGCTCACGCTCTTCCAGCGCTACATGCGGCCCATGGTCGAGGCGGGCCGGGTCTTCGCCGCGGTCCCGCCGCTGCACCGCGTGGAGCTCACCAACCCCCGCAAGGGCCAGGAGAAGTACGTGTACACGTACTCCGACCGCGAACTGCGCGAGACGCTGCTGGAGTTCGAGCGCAAGGGCATCCGCTTCAAGGACAGCATCCAGCGGTACAAGGGTCTGGGCGAGATGGACGCCGACCAGCTGGCGGAGACGACGATGGACCCGCGGCACCGGACGCTGCGCCGGATCAACATCAGCGACCTGGACGGCGCCGAGCTGGCGTTCGACCTGCTGATGGGCAACGACGTGGCACCGCGCCGCGAGTTCATCACCAATTCGGCGTCGACCTTGGACCGATCCAAGATCGACGTCTGACCCGCGGCGAACGGATCGGGCCGCTTCGGCGGTCCGATCCGGACGCCGGGCGCCGGCGGTACCGCCCCGCCGCGCGACTCCGGCCCGGACCGCCCCGCCAGGTCCTTTAGGCGAAAGGGCCGCCGCCCACCCCCCGGGGCGGAGGATCGTCACCTGATGGGGTGAAGGTTTCTGCTTGGGGCCTCCCGGATCTTCCCGCAATGTCCATGCTTGGGCGCACGGCCGAACGGTCCGTGAAGCGAGGAGAGTCCGTGAAAGAGCACGACGGGGCGGAGCCCAGCGGGCTGCGGGTGGACGACCCCTGGTACGACGCCCTGGCCGCCGGGGACTGGGAGGGACCGGAACCGCCGCCGGCGCCCGCAACCCCACAGGCCGCGCCGTCCGGTCGCGCCGCCGTGTACCGGGAGGTGCAGCGCAGCGGCCCGTTCCAGGAAGTCCGCGGCCGCTACCGGCGGTTCGTCTTCCCGGCGACGATGGCCTTCCTCGCCTGGTACCTGCTCTACGTCGTGCTCGCGACCACGGCCCCCCGCCTGATGGCCCAGCCGGTCGCCGGCGAGCTCAATGTCGCCATGGCCCTGGGTCTCGCCCAGTTCGCCTCGACCTTCCTGCTGACCTGGGCCTATGCCCGGCACGCCCGGCTGCGCCGGGACCGGGCCGCCCTGGAACTGCGCTGGGACACCCAGGAGCGGATGCGGTGACCGGCAACCACCAGGGACTCGCACTGGTCCTCTTCACCGTCTTCGTCTCCGTCACCCTCGCCATCACCGCCTGGGCCGGGCGCCGGCGCAGTTCCTCGGTCGAGTTCTTCGCGGGCGGCCGGCTCTTCTCACCCCTGGAGAACGGATTCGCCATCGCGGGCGACTACCTGTCCGCCGCGACCTTCCTCGGTATCTCGGGCCTCATCGCGCTCTTCGGGTACGACGGCATGCTCTACTCGGTGGGCTTCCTGGTCGCCTGGCTGGTCGTCCTCTTCCTCGTCGCCGAACTCGTCCGCAACTGCGGCCGGTACACCCTCGCCGACGTGCTCAGCGCCCGGATGCGGCAACGGCCGGTGCGGATCGCCGCGGGGACCGCCTCGGTGGTCGTCTCCGTGCTCTACCTGGTCGCGCAGATGGTCGGCGCCGGGAGCCTGGTCGCCCTGCTGCTCGGCGGCCAGGGTTCGGCCGCCCGTACCTGGACCGTGGTCGGCGTGGGCGCGCTCATGGTCTTCTACGTCACCTTCGGCGGCATGCGGGCCACCACATGGATCCAGATCGTCAAGGCGGTGCTGCTGATGGGCGGCACGCTCGCCCTCACGGTGCTGGTCCTGATCCGCTTCCACGGCGACCTGGGCGGGCTGCTGCGCGCGGCGGCCGACGGCAGCGGCCACGGTCGCGCCTATCTCGCCCCGGGCTTGAAGTACGGCGAGAACTGGACGTCGCGGCTGGACTTCATGAGCCTCGGCCTCGCTCTGGTGCTCGGCACGGCCGGGCTGCCGCACATCCTGTCCCGCTTCTACACCGTGCCGACCGCCCGTTCGGCCCGGCGCTCGGTGGTCTGGGCGATCGGTCTCATCGGCAGCTGCTACCTGATGATCATCGTGCTCGGCGTCGCCGCGGCCGCCGTCGTCGGCTCGGACGCCGTGCGGACCTCCAACGCGGCCGGGAACACCGCGGTGCCCCTGCTCGCCCTCGACCTGGGCGGGGGAGCGGGCTCCACCGGCGGGACGGTGCTCTTCGCGGTCGTCGGCGCCATCGCCTTCGCCACCATCCTCGCCGTCGTCGCGGGCATCACGCTGGCGTCCTCCGCCTCCGTGGCGCACGACCTGTACGCGACGCTGCGCCGCCCGCGCCCCGGCGCCGCGCGCCGCGAGCACGAGGAAGTGCGCGTGGCCCGGCTGGCGGCCGTCGGGATCGGCGGCGTGGCGATCGGGCTGAGCCTGTTCGCACAGGGACAGAACGTGGCGTTCCTGGTGGGACTGGCGTTCGCGGTCGCGGCCTCGGCGAATCTGCCGGTGCTGCTCTTCACGCTGTTCTGGCGCAGGTTCACCACCCGGGGCGCGGTGTGGTCGGTGTACGGCGGCCTGGTCCCGGCCATGGCGCTGGTGGTGCTGTCCCCGGTGGTGTCCGGCAGCCCGGACTCCCTCTTCCCGGGGCTGGACTTCGCCTACTTCCCGCTCCAGAACCCGGGGCTGGTGTCGATCCCCCTGGGCTTCCTGGCCGGCTGGGCCGGGACGCTGCTCACCCGTGAGCCGGCCGACGCCGACGCGTACGCGGAGGTGGAAGTCCGGGCCCTCACGGGCGCCGGAGCGGCCTAGGAGGCCCTGCACGGGCCCTGTGGGCCCGTGGCCGCCCTCCCGGGCCCCGCCGGGTCCCGGGAAGGCGTTCGGGCGCTCAACGGCCCGCAACGGCCCCCTCAGACAGGGCGGTTACGCGCGGTGGAGGGCTCCGCCCAGGCGTAGCGGTGCTCCGGCCGGCCGGTGTCGCCGTACTTGAGGGTGAGGCTGATCCGGCCCTCGCGTTCCAGGAATTTCAGGTAGCGCTGGGCGGTGGAGCGGCTGATCCCCGCACGGGCCGCGACCTCGTGCGCGGACAGCGGCTGCGCCGCCTCGGTGAGGACCTTGCGCACGAGTTCGGCGGTGGGCGCCGAGTGCCCCTTGGGGAGCCCCGCCGGGGCCGCGACCGCCGTGCGCAGCGCGCCGAAGATCCGGTCGACCTGCTCCTGGCCCGCCTCCCCGCCCCCGCCGCCGAAGCCGTCGAGGGTCCGGCGCAGCGCCGCGTACCCCTCCAGCTTCACCCGCAGTCCGGCGAAGCTGAACGGCTTGACCAGGTACTGCAGGGCACCGAAGCGCATCGCGGCCTGCACGGTCGCCACGTCCCGCGCGGCGGTGACCATGATGACGTCCGCGTGGTGACCGAGCTGGCGCATGCGCCGCACCAGGGTGAGGCCGGTCTCGTCCGGCAGGTAGTGGTCCAGCAGCACCAGGTCGACGTGCGCGCGTTCCAGCGTGGCCAGCGCCTGCGCGGCGGTGTGGGCCCGCGCGGTGACCCGGAAGCCGGGGACCTTGCCGACATAGGCGGAATTGATCTCGGCGACGCGGAAGTCGTCGTCCACGACCAGGACGTCGATCATCGTGCTCCCCCTGCGGATACGGGTGCCGTCGCGGTGGGTTCGGGCGCGGCCAGTGCCTCCGGCAGGACGACGGTGAAGACCGCGCCGCCCCCCGCGCGGGCGGTGACGCGGGCCGTGCCGCCGTACCGTCCGGCGAGCCGGCGCACGAGCGCCAGACCGAGCCCGCGGCCCCGGTGCGCGGGGGAGACCTTGGTCGTCCACCCCTCGGCGAAGATCCGCTCGCGGGCATCGGGCGGCACGCCCGGCCCGTCGTCGGACACCCGCAGCACGGCGGTCGTGCCCTCGGCGCGCAGCTCGACCTCGACCATGGAGGCCGCCGCGTCCAGGGCGTTGTCGATGAGGTTGCCCAGCACGGTGACCAGGTCTCGCGGGTCGACGACGCGGTCGGGCAGCAGTGTCGCGGCCGCGACGGACAAGGCCACGCCCCGTTCGGCGGCGATCGCGGACTTGCCGACCAGCAGTGCCGACAGCAGCGGGTCGTGGACGCGTTCCGCGACCTGCTCGGCAGAGGCCCGCCGTCCGTCGGCCACTTCGGCGACGAACTCCACCGCCGCGTCGTACAGGCCGAGTTCGAGCAGGCCCAGCAGGGTGTGCAGGCGGTTGGCGTGCTCGTGGTCCTGCGCGCGCAGCGCGTCCAGCAGACCGTGGGTGCTGTCGAGTTCGCGGCCCAGGCGCTCCAGTTCGGTGCGGTCGCGCAGGGTGGCGACGGCGCCACCGTCCCCGGTGGGCATCCGGTTGGCGACCAGCACCCGGGCACCGCTGACGGTCAGCAAGTCGGTGCCCGCGACCCGGCCGGCCAGCACGTCGGTCGTGCGGCCCACCGGCAGCACGTCGTCCAGGGCGCGGCCGGTGGCGTCAGGGCCGAGTCCGAGCAGCCGCTGCGCCTCGTCGTTGAGCAGCCGGATCCTGCCCGCGCCGTCGAGCGCCACGACCCCCTCGCGGATGCCGTGCAGCATCGCCTCGCGCTCGTCCAGCAGCGCGGAGATGTCGGCGAACGCGAGCCCGTGCGTGCGCCGTTGCAGCCGCCGGGACACCAGCAGCGCCGCCAGCACACCGACTCCCAGCGCGGCGCCCGCGTACAGCAGAAGCACCGGGACGGTCGCCAGGAGCCGTTCGCGCACGCTGTCGTACGCGATGCCGACCGACACCGCGCCCACGATGCGGCCGAGGTCGGTACGGAGCGGCACCTTGGCGCGGGCGGAACGGCCGAGGGTGCCCCGGTCGATCTGCATGATCTCCTGGCCGCCGAGCGCCACGCTGGGGTCGGTGGACACGTGCCGCCCGATCTGCGCGAGGTCGGTGTGCGACCAGCGCACGCCGTGGGTGTCCATGACGACGATGTAGAGCGCTCCGGTGGCGCGGCGGATGCGCTCGGCCTCCTGCTGCACCGGGCCGGTGACGCTGGGGCGGGTGCGGAGCAGATCGCGGGCGAGGCCGGGGGTGGCGGCGGTGGTCTGGGCGATCGACAGGGCCTGGCGCATCGCCTGCTGGTCGAGCTGCGAGCTCAGCGGGGCGAGGAACAGGCCGGTGGCCAGGGTGATCACACCGGTGGTGAGGACCAGCTGGACGAGCAGGACCTGGGCGAAGACGCGGCGGGGCCAGCGGATGCGCATGACGTCACCGTGTCCTCTCCGGCGGTCCGCGCCCATGCGGAATTCGCTCGTCCGTTTGCCTGGCTGTGAACGCAACGTAAACGGCACCGGGGCCCGCTGCCCAGCCCCTGTGGCCCTTTCGTTGTTGTAGCGCGAGCAGAACGAGCAGAACAGGGGGTTGTGGGCACAAGGCGCGGTTGTGACCGCAAGGCTGCCGCCGTGGGCCGGGCCACCTCTAGCGTCCCGGCGCATGAGCACACACACCAGCCCCGCCATCGAACTGCGGGGTGCGAGCAAAGCGTTCCGGACCCCGTCCGGGGCCCTCCACACCGCTGTGCGCGATCTGGACCTGACCGTCGGGCGCGGCGAGTTCGTGGCCGTCGTCGGACCGACCGGCTGCGGCAAGTCCACGACGCTGACCCTGGTCAGCGGGCTGGAAGAGCCCACCGAGGGCGAGGTGCTGGTCGCCGGCGAGCCGGTGCGCGGCATCGGCGGCAAGGTCGGCTTCGTCTTCCAGCAGGACGCCGTCTTCCCCTGGCGCACTGTGCTGTCCAACGTGATGGCCGGTCCCCGTTTCCGGGGCGTGCCCCGGGCGGAGGCCAGGGAGCGGGCCCGCGAATGGCTCGCCAGGGTCGGCCTCACCGCCTTCGAGGACCGCTACCCGCACCAGCTGTCGGGCGGTCAGCGCAAGCGCGTCGCGCTGGCGGCCACCTTCGTCAACGACCCCGAGATCCTGCTCATGGACGAGCCGTTCTCGGCCCTGGACGTGCAGACGCGCGCGCTGATGTCGGACGAGCTGCTGGAGCTGTGGTCCGGCACGGGCGCCTCGGTCGTCTTCGTCACCCACGACCTGGAGGAGTCCATCGCACTCGCGGACAAGGTGGTCGTGATGACCGCCGGGCCGGCCACGGTCAAGGAGGTCTTCGAGATCGACCTGCCGCGTCCGCGCAAGGTCGAGACGGTGCGGCTGGAGCCGCGGTTCATCGAGATCTACCGGGAGATCTGGGCCTCACTGGGCGAAGAGGTCCGCATCACCCGCGAGAGGGGTGCGGCGCATGTCGCCTGAGACCGTGGCGGCCCCGGCGGCCGCCGCCACCAAGGACACCGGCGGCGGATCCGACCGGGCCCGGTCCCGGGCCCGCGCCGCCCGCAACCGCCTGTACCTCGTGCAGGGCAGCCGGGTGCTGCTGCTGATCGCCGTGCTCGGCCTGTGGGAGTGGCTGGCCCGTGCCGAGGTCATCGACCCGTTCCACTTCTCGATGCCGTCGCGGATCTGGGAGCAGATGCGCACCTGGGCGGTGGACGGCACCGCGCAGGGCTCGTTGTGGGAGCAGGTCTGGTACACGCTCTACGAAGCCCTGCTCGGCTGGATGATCGGTGTCGTCGCCGGTGTGGTGCTCGGGATCGTGCTCGGGCGGATCCGCTTCCTGGCCGATGTGCTGGGGCCGTACATCAAGGTGCTCAACGCGCTTCCGCGGATCGTGCTCGCGCCGATCTTCCTCATCTGGTTCGGCCTCGGCCCGGCCTCGAAGATCGCCTCCGCGGTGGTGCTGGTCTTCTTCCCGGTCTTCTTCAACGCCTTCCAGGGCGCCCGCGAGGTGGACCGCAACCTGGTCGCCAACTCCCGCATCCTGGGCGCCGGCAACCGCCAGGTCACCTTGCAGGTCGTCATCCCCTCCGCGACCTCCTGGATCTTCACGAGCCTCCACGTGAGCTTCGGCTTCGCCCTCATCGGCGCCATCGTCGGCGAGTACATCGGCGCCACCAAGGGCCTGGGCCTGCTGGTCGCCGCCTCGCAGGGCACCTTCAACTCCGCCGGTGTGTACGCCGCCATGGCGATCCTCGCGGTCGTCGCGCTGCTCGCCGAGGGCCTGCTGACCTTCCTGGAGAAGCGGCTCTTCCGCTGGAAGCCGGCCGAGGCCGGCTCCGACCGCTGACCTTCCCACCCTCTTCGCAAGGACGTGAACCAGATGCGCGCACCCCTCAGAGTCCCCGCCGCCGTCGCCGCCTCGGCCGTCGCCCTGACCCTGCTCACCGCCTGCGGCGGCGACTCCTCGGCCGCCGGATCAGGCGGCAGGGGCGACAAGGTCAAGATCATGGTCGGCGGCCTGGACAAGGTCATCTACCTCCCCGCGATGCTCACCGAGCGGCTCGGCTACTTCAAGGCCGAGGGCGTGGACGTCGAACTGCTCACCGAACCGGCGGGCGTGCAGGCCGAGACCGCGCTGGTGTCCGGCGACGTCCAGGGCACGGTGGGTTTCTACGACCACACGCTCGACCTGCAGGTCAAGGGCAAGGAGGTGGAGTCGGTGGTCCAGTTCTCCCAGGCCCCCGGCGAGGTGGAGATCGTCTCCGAGAAGGCCGCCGCCGACATCACCGGCCCCGCGGACTTCAAGGGCAAGCAGCTGGGTGTGACCGGCATCGGCTCGTCCACGGACTTCCTGACGAAGTACCTCGCCGTCAGCAACGGCGTGAAGACCAGCGAGTTCACCCCGGTCGCGGTCGGCGCCGGCCAGACCTTCGTCTCCGCGCTGGAACAGGGCTCGATCCAGGGCGGCATGACCACCGACCCGACCGTGGCCACGGTCCTGGACAAGAAGCTCGGCAAGGTGCTGATCGACATGCGCACCCCCGAGGGCTCCCGCCAGGCGCTCGGCGGGCTCTACCCCTCCTCCAGCCTGTACATGCAGACGGAGTGGGTGAACGGCCACAAGGAGACCGTCCAGAAGCTCGCCAACGCCTTCGTGAAGACGCTCGCATGGATGTCCACGCACAGCGCCGCCGAGATCGCGGCCAAGATGCCGGCCGACTACGCGCAGGGCGGCGGCCAGGAGCTCTACACGCAGTCCATCGAGAGCACGCTGCCGATGTTCACCAAGGACGGTGTGATGCCCGAGGGCGGCCCCGAGACCGTGGAACGGGTCCTCAAGGCCTTCAACCCCAACCTGCAGAACGCGAAGGTGGACCTGAGCAGGACCTACACCACGGAGTTCGTCAAGAGCGCCGGCTGAATGCCGCTGATCTCCATGCGCAGTGGTGCCCCCAGGGCCGCCCCGCAGCTCTCGGGCCGGGGCGGCTCGGCCGCGACCGCGGTCACCCCGACGTCCCAGACCCGGCCGTCCACGTGCCGCACGCGCGTGCCGTCCACGCTCAGCGCCCCCGCCCCGTCCTCACCCGTCAGCCGGCGCACGGCGAGCTCGGCCGCCTGGCCCGGGCGCTCCCACGCGGAGCGCCCTCGGCAGCCCTCCAGCACGACGCGGCCCTCACGGGCGGCCTCCAGCACCCGCCGGGCCAGCGGGAGGTCCACGCGGCCGTAGGCGTAGCCGTACGGCAGCACGAGCATCGTCGGCGAGAAGCGGTGGCCGCCCAGGTGGGTCACCTCCCACACCTGACCGAGCCGGGAGGCGGCCAGTTCGGCCGCCAGCGGGCGGCCGTTGAGCGCGCAGCAGCGGTCGCGCCTGCCATTGGTGCACACCAGGGCCAGCGGGTCGCCCTCGTACGGCATCCCGAAGCCGCGGTGGTCGCCTCGCCCCAGTGCTGCGAAGTCCAGTCCCAGCAGGGCTTCCGGGTCCTCCAGCACGGCCTCGCGCACCCACGAGCGCCCCGGCACCGTGTGCGCCACGTACGCCGTGCGCCGGGGGACGTCGCGCCGCCGGTCCGCGTGCGGCCCGGGCCGCCGGATCAGCCCCACACGCACGCCGGTCCCCGCGGCGGCCCGTTCCAGCGCCCGTCCCACCCGCGGATCCAGATGGCTGCCGGTCAGCGCCTTCGGCCCCCACGGCCCCGGTTGCTCCAGCAGCAGCCATGTGCGCGCGGTGGCCGCGGTCGCGGCGACGGGCTCCGCCAACGAGCTGGACGCGGTCGTGCAGGTGCTCATGAAGGTAAGCCTAACCTTCTGAATCCACCGCAGCGCGCCGGCCCCTCCCGTACCGTGCGGGTGTCCCCCAGGGCGCCCCGAAAATCCCCGTCGGGGCAGGTCGAGGGCGGGCCGGAACGGCCGCCCCGGAAACCCCGGTGGCATGCCCCCGTACCGTCGGCCCCAGCGGTCTTGCGCAAGAGCGCAAACCACTTGCATGGCGTGTCGTATGCTTGCACACATGACGCGACGGCTTGCCGAAGTAGCGAAGAAGGTCGGGGTCAGCGAGGCCACCGTCAGCCGGGTGCTGAACGGGAAGCCGGGGGTGTCGGAGGGAACCCGGCAGGCGGTGCTGACGGCTCTGGACGTGCTGGGGTACGAGCGGCCCACGCAGTTGCGGGGGAACCGGGCGCGGCTGGTGGGGCTGGTGCTGCCCGAGCTGCAGAACCCGATCTTCCCGGCGTTCGCCGACATCGTCGGGGCGGCGCTGGCGCAGCAGGGGCTCACGCCCGTGCTGTGCACGCAGACCGCGGGCGGGGTGTCGGAGGCGGACTACGTGTCGCTGCTGCTGCAACAGCACGTCTCGGGCGTGGTGTTCGCCGGTGGTCTGTACGCCCAGGCGGACGCTCCGCACGACCACTACCGGTTGCTCGCGGAACGCAATCTGCCGGTTGTGCTGATCAACGCGGCCATAGAGCACCTGGGTTTCCCGCGGGTCTCGTGCGACGACTCGGTGGCGGTCGAGCAGGCGTGGCGGCATCTGTCCTCGCTCGGCCACGAGCGGATCGGCCTGTTGCTGGGGCCCTCCGACCACGTGCCGTCGCGGCGCAAGCTGGTGGCGGCCCGCGGCGTGGCCGCGGCGACCGGCACCTCGCTGCCCGACGAGCACGTGGGGCGGGCGATGTTCACTCTGGAGGGCGGCCAGGCGGCGGCCGCGAAGCTGTGGGAGCGCGGCGTCACCGGGATCATCTGCGCCAACGACCCGATGGCACTGGGCGCGGTGCGCGCGGCGCGCCGGATGGGGCTGTCGGTGCCGGGGGACGTCTCGGTGATCGGGTACGACGATTCGGCCTTCATGACCTGCACGGACCCGCCGCTGACCACCGTGCGCCAGCCGATCGAGGCGATGGGGCGCACCGCGGTCGAACTGCTCGCGCTGAAGATCGCGGGCAAGCAGGTCGCCTCCGACGAGCTGCTGTACGAGCCCGAGTTGGTCGTCCGTGGCACGACGGGGCCGGTGCGCGGCTGAGCCTCGCCCTCCCCGCGCCGCGCGACGGCGTACCCCTCAGAGCCCGCGGTGCCCGGCACCGCGGGCTCCTGCGCGTCCTGCCTGTCCGTCCGTCCGCCCGCCCGCCGGACCGACGACCCGACCCGGCCCGGTCCCGGCGCGGCCGGCCCCGCCGGTCAGCCCGGTCGATGGCCGTTGAAACGCTTCGCAGCCCACCTGCGCAAGCTCGTCAGTCTTTTGCGAAAACTGCGCGACATCTTGCGGACATCTGCGGGGAGTGCTTGAGTGTGCGGCGCCCCCGCTGTGCGTAGCCGGGGGCTTCCACGCTCATGCCCGAAGGGGACCCGATGAGAAGCTCCTGGTTCCGCCCCGCCCGCCGTGCCTCCGCGGCCACGCTCGTCTCCGCGCTGGCCCTGGTCGCCCTCTCCGCCTGCGGCACCAGCAGCAGCGCGGGCAACGACGACAACGCCGGCGGCGGATCGTCGTCCGACCCGACCGCCCCGCTGGACCCGAAGGCCAAGGTCACGCTCACCATCGACTGCATGCCGCCGGCCGCCAAGAAGGCGGAGCTCAAGGAGTGGAAGGAGGACGTCGCCACTTTCAACAAGCAGTACCCGAACGTGACCATCGACGGTAAGTCGACGCCCGGTCAGTGCGAGGAGCCGGCCCGCTTCACCGCGGCACTGAAGGCGAAGTCCCAGCCGGACGTGTTCTACACGTACTTCACCGACCTGCAGCAGGTGCTGGACAACGACGGGGCCGCGGACATCTCCGCGTACGTCACGGACAAGACCGTCCCCGCCCTCCAGGACATCGACCCGAACGTGCTGGGCGTCCTGAAGAAGGACGGCAAGCTCTACGGCGTGCCCACCAGCAACTACACCATGGGCCTGCTCATCAACCGCAAGCTCTTCACGCAGGCCGGCCTCGACCCCAACAAGCCGCCGACCACGTGGGAGGAGGTCCGCACCGCGGCCAAGGCCATCGCGGGCCTGGGCAAGGGCATCGCAGGGTACGGCGACTACAGCGCGCAGAACACCGGCGGCTGGCACTTCACCGCCGCGATGTACGGCCTGGGCGGCGACGTCGTCTCCGAGGACGGCAGCAAGGCGGCGTTCAACTCCGACCTCGGCAAGCAGATCGTGCAGAACCTGCACGACATGCGCTGGACCGACAACAGCATGGGCCAGACCCAGCTGCTCAAGTGGGGCGACCTGCAGAAGCAGATGGCGGCGGACAAGCTCGGCATGTTCCTGGCCGCACCCGACGACATCACGTACATGGTCCAGCAGCTCGGCGCCGACTACGCCAACTTCGGCATGGGCCCGATCCCCGGCGGCAAGGCCACCCTCTTCGGCGGCAACGACTACATGATCAAGAAGGGCAGCTCGCCCGACAAGATCAAGGCCGCCATCGCCTGGCTCAACTTCAAGACCCTCACCCCGGGCAAGGGCCAGTTCGAGTACTCCCGCAGCAAGGCGGACGGCCTGCCCGTCGGTCTGCCCCAGCCGGCCTTCTTCACCGGCGCCAGCAAGACCAAGGACGACCAGCTGAAGGCGGCCAGCGCCACCATGCCGGTGGAGAACTTCCGCGCCTTCATGGACAACCCGATCCCCGGCAAGGCCGAGCCCGCGAAGGCCCAGGAGATCTACAAGGTCCTGGACAACGTGATGTCCGGCGTCCTGACCAACAAGAACGCGGACGCCGCCAAGCTGCTGTCCACCGCGGAGACCCAGGTCAACCAGGTCCTCGCCAACCAGTAGCAGCTCCGGCCCCCGGCCCCCCGGCACTCAGGAGTAACGATGTCGGCCCCCAGCGCCCCCACCCTGCCCGCCAGCACTCCCGTGAAGAGCCGGTCGCGCCGCTCGGCACGCCGCCCTGCCCCGGATCCCCACCGTCCGGGGCGGGCCGGCCGCTCCCTGCGCCGCAACCTCACCGCGTACGGCTTCCTCATCGGCGCCGTGCTGTGCTTCGCGTTCTTCTCCTGGTACCCGATGGTCCGGGAGTTCGTACTGGCCTTCCAGAAGACCAAGGACGGGCACACCACCTGGGCCGGCTGGTCCAACCTGAACTACGTCTTCCACGATCCCGCGTTCTGGCAGGCCTGGCGCAACACCCTGCTCTTCACCGGCCTGGCGCTGCTGCTCGGCTTCGCGGTGCCGTTCTTCGTCGCGCTGCTGCTGAACGAGCTGCGGCACGCACAGGGTTACCTCCGGCTGCTGGTGTACCTGCCGGTGATGCTGCCGCCGGTCGCCTCCGTGCTGCTCTTCAAGAACTTCTACAACCCCGAGTACGGCCTGTTCAACCGCATCCTGGAGACACTGCACCTGCCGGCCCAGCAATGGCTGCAGTCCACGGACACCGCGATGCTGTCGGTGGTCATCGCCTCCACCTGGATGAACATGGGCGGCGCCACTCTCATCTACCTGGCCGCCCTGCAGGGCATCCCCGGCGAGCTGTACGAGGCCGCCGAGCTCGACGGGGCCGGACTGCTGCGCAAGATCTGGCACGTGACGATCCCGCAGACCCGGCTCATCCTCTCGCTGATGCTGCTGATGCAGATCATCGCGACGATGCAGGTCTTCACCGAGCCCTTCCTGCTGACCGGAGGCTCCGGCCCGGAGGGCTCGACGACCACCGTCGTCTACCTGATCTACCAGTACGCGTTCAGCTTCAACAACTACGGCGGCGCCGCGGCGCTCGGCCTGGTCCTGCTCGTACTGCTGGCGGTCTTCTCCGCCGGCTACGTGCGGCTCAGCCGCGCCGCGGACGAGTAGGGCGGGGACCCACCGATGAGCAGCACGAGATCGCTGATATCGCCGACGCAGATGGCGACCCGGCGCGGCAAGATCATCTACCGGACGGTCCTGTTCCTGGTGGTCGCCGCCTTCACGCTGGTCTTCCTCGGCCCGCTGTACTGGATGGCCGCCAACGGCCTGAAGTCCACCGAGGAGTTCGCGCAGATCCCGCCGACCGTCCTCCCGAACGCCCTCCACCCCGAGAACTACAAGAGCGCCTGGTCCGTGATGGACCTGTCCCATCTGCTGCTCAACACCCTCTGGTACGCCTTCGGGGCGCTCGCCTTCCAGCTGGTGCTCGACGTGGCGGCGGCCTACTCGCTGTCCAAACTCCGTCCGGTGCTCGGCAACGTCATCCTCGGCATGATGCTGGCGACGCTGATGATCCCGGCGACCGTACTGGTCGTGCCGCAGTACCTGACGGTGCTGGACGTGCCGATCTTCCAGCGCAACCTGCTCAACTCGCCCTGGGTGATCTGGCTGCCCTCGGTCACCAACGCCTTCAACATCTTCCTGCTGAAGCGCTTCTTCGACTCGGTGCCGCAGGAACTGCTGGACGCCTCCGCGATCGACGGGGCCTCCCAGGTGCGCACCTTGTGGTCGGTGGTCCTGCCGATCTCCCGCCCGATCCTCGGAGTGGTCTCCATCTTCGCGATCGTCGGGGTCTGGAAGGACTTCCTCTGGCCGATGCTCACGCTGCCGGACCCGACGAAGCAGACGCTCAACGTCGGCATCTACTCGCTCGCCAGCGGGGTGCCGGAGAACTGGCTGCTGGCGGCCATCGCCATGGCCTCCGTCCCCACCCTGCTGATCTTCCTCGTCTTCCAGCGCAACATCATGAGCGGCCTGACCGCCGGCGGTCTGAAGGGCTGAGGCCCGCACCCGTCCACCGCCACGCCGCTCCCCACCAGCACCACGCCGCCCGCCGCAAGGGCCGGCGGCGTGGTCCCAGCTGCCCGAAAGGACCAGTCACGTGGCAGACACCCAGCCGACCGAGGCCACCGACGAGTGGTGGCGCGGCGCCGCCATCTACCAGGTGTACGTACGGAGCTTCGCCGACGGCGACGCGGACGGCACCGGCGACCTCGCGGGGGTGCGGTCCAGACTGCCGTACCTGGCGGCGCTGGGCATCGACGCCATCTGGTTCAGCCCCTGGTACCCCTCGCCGCTGGCCGACGGCGGCTACGACGTCGCCGACTACCGGGCCATCGACCCGGCCTTCGGGAGCCTTGCCGAGGCGGAGAAGCTCATCGCGGAGGCCCGCGGCGTCGGCATCCGCACCATCATCGACATCGTCCCCAACCACATATCGGACCGGCACGTCTGGTTCCAGGCCGCGCTCGCCGCCGGGCCGGGCAGCGTGGAGCGCGAGCTGTTCCACTTCCGCCCCGGCCGCGGTGAGAACGGCGAACTGCCGCCGAACGGCTGGCGGTCCCAGTTCGGCGGCCCCGCCTGGACCCGGCTGCCCGACGGCGACTGGTACCTGCACCTGTTCGCGCCCGAGCAGCCCGACCTCAACTGGGAGCACCCCGCGGTCCGTCAGGAGCACGAGGACGTCCTGCGCTTCTGGTTCGACCGCGGCGTGGCCGGGGTGCGCATCGACTCGGCGGCCATGGTGGCCAAGGACCCGGAGCTGCCCGACTTCGAGGAGGGGCGCGACCCGCACCCCTACATCGACCGCGACGAACTGCACGAGATCTACCGTTCCTGGCGCACCCTCGCGGACTCCTACGGCGGGGTCCTGATCGGCGAGGTGTGGCTGCCGGACGCCGAGCGCTTCGCGCGCTACCTGCGGCCCGACGAGCTGCACACCGCCTTCAACTTCGACTTCCTGTCCTGCCCCTGGGACGCGGAGCGGCTGCGCGCCTCGATCGACCTGACGCTGGCCGTGCACGCGCCCGTCGGCGCTCCGGCGACCTGGGTGCTGGCCAACCACGACGTGACCCGCACGGCCACCCGCTACGGCCGCGCCGACACCGCTTTCGACTTCAAGACCAAGGCCCACGGCATCCCCACCGACCTGGCGCTCGGCACCCGCCGCGCCCGCGCCGCCGCCCTGCTGACGCTCTCCCTCCCCGGTTCGGTCTACCTGTACCAGGGCGAGGAACTGGGCCTGCCCGAGGTCGAGGACATCCCGGCCGACCGGCTGCAGGACCCGATGTACTTCCGCTCCGGGGGCACCGACCCGGGCCGTGACGGCTGCCGGGTGCCGTTGCCCTGGTCCGGGGACGCGCCGCCGTACGGCTTCGGCGGCGAGCGGCTCTGGCTGCCCCAGCCGGCCGGCTGGGCGCCGTACACGGCGGAGGCCGAGGAGGCCGACGCCGGTTCCGTGCTCACCCTGTACCGCACGGCGCTGGACATCCGGCGTGCCGAACCCGGCCTCGGTGAAGGGCCGATGAGCTGGCTCGACAGCGACGCCGAGGTGCTCGCCTTCCGCCGCGAGGGCGGTTTCGCCTGCGTGGTCAACCTGTCCGGGACCCCGGTGGACCTTCCCCGCCACCGGCAGCTCCTGCTCGCCAGCGGGCCGCTCGGCGAGGACGGCCGGCTGCCCCAGGACACGGCGGTCTGGCTGCGCCTGGACGAGTAGCCGCAGGCGCCGCACCGCGTCCCCCCGCCCCCGTCCCCCCGCCCTTCTGCGCCCGTCCCCCACGCGGGAGTGCTGCCGCCGGACAGCGTTGTCCACGGCAGCACCGACGGCTCCGCGGAGACCGCCCCCGCGGCCTGCGCCGCCCATCGCGCCCGGCACCCGTGCGTCACCGGCGCCCCGTTCGCCGAGCCGCGCCCGGCCGCCGACGCTCCGGGCACGGCCACCCCGCGACCCGCGCCCGGTCCCCCCGGGCCACACCGGCCGGCCCGCCGCCCGACACGGCGGGCTGACGGCGTACGCGTCCTGACCGCGTACGCCGAGGGGCGCGGCACCACACCGGTGCCGCGCCCCTCGCTGCTGTCGTGCGGCCCGTCACACCGGGCCGGCGACCACCGCGACCCGCTTGGTCAGCGCCACACCCGAGCCGTCCCGGCGCGGGTCCTTCGGCGGAAGGTCGGCGGGGGCGCCGGTGGACGTGGCGGCGCGGGCGGGGGCGACGCCGGCCCAGGCCAGCAGCAGCACGTCCTCGCCCTTGAGGAAGCGCTGGCAGCGCACACCGCCGGTCGCCCGGCCCTTGCGCGGGTACTGGTCGAACGGAGTCAGCTTGGCCGTGCTCTCCTCCGCCCCGTCCAGCACCTCGCGGGCGCCGGCCAGGGTGAAGACGACGGCGTCGGCCGACGGGTCCACCACTGTGAAGGAGATCACCTTGGCGCCCTCGGTGAGCTTGATGCCGGCCATGCCGCCCGCCGGGCGGCCCTGCGGACGCACCTGGCCCGCCGGGTAGCGCAGCAGCTGGGCGTCGTCGGTGATGAAGACCAGGTCCTCCTCGCCGGTGCGCAGCTCGACCGCGCCGACGATCCGGTCGCCCTCCTTGAGGGTGATGACCTCCAAGTCGTCCTTGTTCGCCGGGTAGTCCGGCACGACGCGCTTGACGACGCCCTGCTCCGTGCCGAGCGCCAGCCCCGGCGAGGACTCGTCGAGCGTGGTCAGGCAGACCACCCGCTCGTCCGGCTCCAGCGACAGGAACTCCGCGAGCGGCGCGCCGCCCGACAGGTTCGGCGGCCCCGACATCTCCGGGAGGATCGGCAGGTCGATCACCGCCAGCCGCAGCAGCCGCCCGGTCGAGGTGACCGCCCCGATGTCCGCCCGCGCGGTCGTCGGCACCGCGGAGACGATGACGTCGTGCTTGACCCGCTTGCCGTCGCCCGGCGCCAGGGCCTCGCCGTTCGCCGTGCGCGCCAGCAGCCCGGTGGAGGACAGCAGCACGCGGCAGGGGTCGTCGGCGACCTCCAGCGGCACGGCGGCGATCGGCGCCGCCGCCGTCGCGTCCAGCAGGACCGTGCGGCGCTCGGTGCCGTACTTCTTGGCCACCGCCGCCAGCTCGGTGCTGACCAGCTTGCGCAGTTCGGTGTCGGACTCCAGGATCCGGGTCAGCTCCTCGATCTCCGCGGTGAGCCGGTCCCGCTCGGACTCCAGTTCCATGCGGTCGAAACGGGTCAGCCGGCGCAGCGGGGTGTCGAGGATGTACTGGGTCTGGATCTCCGACAGCGAGAAGTGCTCGATGAGCCGCTCCTTGGCCTGGGCGGCGTTGTCGCTGGAGCGGATGATCGAGATGACCTCGTCGATGTCGACGAGCGCGACCAGCAGGCCCTCGACCAGGTGGAGGCGGTCGCGGCGCTTGCCGCGGCGGAACTCGCTGCGCCTGCGGACCACCTCGAAGCGGTGGTCGAGGTAGACCTCCAGCAGTTCCTTCAGGCCCAGCGTGAGCGGCTGGCCGTCGACCAGGGCCACGTTGTTGATGCCGAAGGACTCCTCCATCGGCGTCAGCTTGTAGAGCTGCTCCAGGACGGCCTCCGGGTGGAAGCCGTTCTTGACCTCGATCACCAGCCGCAGCCCGTGCTCGCGGTCCGTGAGGTCCTTGACGTCGGCGACGCCCTGCAGCCGCTTGGCGCCGACCAGGTCCTTGATCTTGGCGATGACCTTCTCCGGGCCGACCGTGAACGGCAGCTCGGTCACGACCAGGCCCTTGCGGCGGGCCGTGACGTCCTCCACCGAGACCGTCGCGCGGATCTTGAAGGTGCCGCGCCCGCTCTCGTACGCGTCCCGGATGCCGTCCATGCCGACGATGCGGCCGCCGGTCGGCAGGTCGGGGCCCGGCACGTGGCGCATCAGCGTCTCGAGGTCCGCGTTCGGGTACCGGATCAGGTGGCGGGCGGCCGAGATGACCTCGCCGAGATTGTGCGGAGGCATGTTGGTCGCCATGCCGACCGCGATCCCCGAGGCGCCGTTGACCAGCAGGTTCGGGTACGCGGCGGGCAGGGCGACCGGCTCCTGCTCCTGGCCGTCGTAGTTCGGCGCGAAGTCGACGGTGTCCTCGTCGATCGACTCGACCATCAGCATCGCGGCCGGGGCCGTGCGGCACTCGGTGTACCGCATGGCGGCCGGTGGGTCGTCGTTGCCGAGCGAGCCGAAGTTGCCGTGGCCGTCGACCAGCGGCACCCGCATCGAGAACGGCTGCGCCATGCGCACCAGGGCGTCGTAGATCGAGGCGTCGCCGTGCGGATGGAGCTTGCCCATCACCTCGCCGACGACGCGGGCGCACTTCACGAAGCCGCGTTCGGGACGCAGCCCCATCTCGTTCATCTGGTACACGATGCGGCGGTGCACCGGCTTGAGCCCGTCGCGGGCGTCGGGAAGCGCACGCGAGTAGATGACCGAGTAGGCGTACTCGAGGAAGGACCCCTGCATCTCGTCGACGACGTCGATGTCGAGGATCCGCTCCTCGAAATCGTCCGGCGGCGGGGTCTTCGTGGTGCGGCGGGCCATCAGGGCGCTGCTCCTTCGGCTGGACCTCATCGGGTGTGGACACGTGACTGACGCGGACCATTGTGGACCGCCCCGCCGACAGCCCGGACCACCCCCCGGCTCCTGCGCGCCGGTGACGGGAACTTCGCAGGCTGTTTGTCCGCTGCCTAGAGTGGCAGGTCTAGGCACGAAACAACGAGTACGCGACGGGAAGGACAGCTTGCCCATGGGTCACACGGCCACGCCGGAGGCAGAATCCGGCGGCCTCACCGCGACCGAGCACCGCCTGGCCAACGGCCTGCGTGTGGTGCTCTCCGAGGACCACCTCACCCCGGTCGCCGCGGTCTGCCTCTGGTACGACGTCGGTTCCCGTCACGAGGTGAAGGGCCGTACCGGACTCGCCCACCTCTTCGAGCACTTGATGTTCCAGGGATCGGCGAACGTCAAGGGCAACGGCCACTTCGAACTGGTCCAGGCCGCAGGCGGCTCGCTCAACGGCACCACGAGCTTCGAGCGGACCAACTACTTCGAGACCATGCCGGCCCACCAGTTGGAGCTGGCCCTGTGGCTCGAGGCCGACCGCATGGGCAGCCTGCTGTCCGCGCTGGACCAGGAGAGCCTGGACAACCAGCGCGACGTGGTGAAGAACGAGCGCCGTCAGCGGTACGACAATGTGCCCTACGGCACGGCGTTCGAGCGGCTGACCGCCATGGCGTACCCCGACGGGCACCCGTACCACCACACGCCCATCGGCTCGATGGCCGACCTGGACGCCGCCTCCCTGGAGGACGCGCGCGCCTTCTTCCGGACGTACTACGCCCCGAACAACGCCGTCCTCGCGGTGGTCGGCGACATCGACCCGGAGCAGACGCTCGCCTGGATCGAGAAGTACTTCGGCACCATCGCGTCCCACGACGGCAAGCCGGCGCCGCGCGACGGTTCACTCCCTGGAGTGATCGGCGGGCAACTCCGCGAGGTCGTCGAGGAGGACGTACCCTCCCGTGCCCTCATGGCCGCCTACCGGCTGCCGAAGGACGGCACCCGCGAGGCCGACGCCGCCGACCTGGCACTCACGATCCTCGGCGGCGGGGAGTCCTCCCGGCTCCACAACCGGCTGGTCCGCCGGGACCGCAGCGCGGTCGCGGCCGGCTTCGGCCTGCTGCGGCTGGCCGGGGCACCCTCGCTCGGCTGGCTGGACGTGAAGACCTCCAGCGGGGTCGAGGTGCCCGACATCGAGGCCGCCGTCGACGAGGAGCTGGCCCGCTTCGCCGAAGAGGGCCCGACACCGGAGGAGATGGAGCGGGCCCAGGCCCAGCTGGAGCGCGAATGGCTGGACCGGCTGGCCACGGTCGGCGGCCGGGCCGACGAACTGTGCCGCTACAGCGTGCTGTTCGGCAGCCCGCAGCTGGCGCTGACCGCGGTCAAGCGGGTCCTGGAGGTCACCGCCGACGAGGTGCGTGACGTCGCCGCGGCCACGCTGCGGCCGGACAACCGGGCCGTGCTCGTCTACGAGCCCACGGGCTCCGCGGCGGCCTCCGGCGAGGACTTCGACGAGGACGAGGAGGGCGCGGACCAGTGACCGACGTCCACAGCACCATGACGTTCCACCCGCAGCCCCGGCCGGGGGAGCCCAAGCCCTGGGACTTCCCGGCCCCCGAGCGGTCCCAGCTGCCCAACGGGCTGACCGTGCTGCGCAGCCATCGCCCCGGCCAGAAGGTCGTCGCCGTCGAGGTGCTGCTCGCGGCGCCGCTCGACGCCGAGCCCGAGGGCCTGGACGGCGTCGCCACGATCATGGCCCGCGCCCTGTCGGAGGGCACCGACAAGCTCACCGCGGAGGAGTTCGCCGCCGAGATGGAGCGCTGCGGCGCCACCCTCGACGCGCACGCCGACCACCCCGGCGTCCGGGTCTCGCTGGAGGTCCCCGCCTCGCGCCTCGACAAGGCCCTCGGCCTGATTGCCGACGCGCTGCGCGCCCCGGCGTTCCCGGAGAGCGAGATCGAGCGCCTGGTCGGCAACCGCCTCGACGAGATCCCCCACGAGCTCGCCAACCCGGCGCGGCGGGCCGCCATGGCGCTGTCCAAGGAGCTCTTCCCCGCCGAAATGCGCTGCTCCCGGCCCCGCCAGGGCTCGGAGGAGACCGTCGCCCGGATCGACGCGGCGTCCGTCCGCGCCTTCTACGACGCGCACGTACGGCCGTCCACCGCGACCGCGGTCGTGGTCGGCGACCTCACCGGGATCGACCTCGACGCGCTGCTCGGCAGCACCCTGGGGGAGTGGAGCGGCAAGCCCGCCGAGCGCCGCCCGCTGCCCGCGATCACCGCGGACGACACCGCCCGCGTGATCATCGTCGACCGGCCCGGCTCGGTGCAGACCCAGGTGCTCATCGGTCGTACCGGCTCGGACCGGCACGACCCGGTCTGGGCGGCCCAGGTGCTCGGCACGTACTGCCTCGGCGGCACGCTGACCTCGCGCCTGGACCGCGTGCTGCGGGAGGAGAAGGGCTACACCTACGGCGTCCGCGCCTTCGGGCAGGTCCTGCTCTCCACGCCGGAGGGAACCGGTGTCTCGCTGCTCGGCATCAGCGGCTCGGTGGCGACCGACGTCACCGCGCCCGCGCTGGCCGACACCTGGCAGGTGCTGCGCACCCTGGCGGCGGAGGGCCTCACCGACGAGGAGCGGGACGTCGCCGTCCAGAACCTCGTGGGCGTCGCGCCGCTGCGCTACGAGACGGCCTCGGCCGTCGCCGGCACCTTCGCCGACCAGGTCGAGCAGTTCCTGCCCGACGACTTCCAGGCGCGGCTGTACGAGCGCCTGGCGGCCACCGGCACCGTCGAGGCCACGGCCGCGGCCGTGGCCGCGTTCCCGCTGGACCGGCTCGTGGTCGTGCTGGTCGGTGACGCCACCGCGATCGGCGACCCGGTCCGCGACCTCGGCATCGGCCCCGTGACGGTCATCACGGGCGCCTGACGACCGCCCGCTCGCACCGCGGCCCCAGACGCCCCTGCGGCGGCCGGGGCCGCGTGCTGTCACCCGCGGGCGCGGACTCAGGGTGCGAGCCGTGTGGCGGCCATGTTGATCCTCATGCCGCACGGGAGCCGCCCGTCGGGGCCGGCCAGGGCGGCCGCGCGGCCGAGGAACTCGGCGCGCAGGTCGGCTGTCGGCTCCTCGCCGAGGACCTCCATGTCGTAGTACGTCGAGGTCAGTGCGGACCAGACCTCCAAGGGCGTGCCGTCCATGCCGATGACCACGGTCCGCCACGACACCGGCGCGAACCCGAGCGGTCCCAGGAGCGCGTCCAGCCCCTCCCGCCCGCGCGTCCTGCGGTCGCCGAGCCGCGGCAGGCGACGCTCGGGCGCAGCCGCCTTGAAGTGCGGCACGGCCAGCGTCAGGAAGAGGTCCACTCCCTCGCCGGGGACGGGGCCGCCGCCGACGGCGACGGCCAGTGCGCCGCCCGGGGCGAGCACCCTCGCCGCCTCGGCGCACACCTGGTCGGGGTCCGACATGAGCATGAGCGCCATGTGCGACACCACGGCGTCGAAGGAGCCGTCGGCGAAGGGCAGCTCCTGGGCGCGCCCCTGCCGCAGATCGGCGCCCGCCAGCCCGGGCCGCCGACGGGCGAGGGCCAGTTCGCCCTCCGACAGGTCGATGCCGGCCAGGACCCCGGCCCCGTGCCCGGCGAGCAACTCCAGCAGCGCGCCGTCCGCGCAGCCCAGGTCCAGGACGCGGCGGGCACCGCGGATGTGCTCGGCCAGCACCTGGTGGGTCGTGCGCCCGTCCCGGGTGAGGGCCCCCTCGACCCCGGCCGACTGGAGGCCGGGGTTCCGGTCGTGGAAGGCGCGCAGGAAATCCTCGGCGGTGCGGGTGGCGGGCGTCGTCGCCCCTGATGTCGTGGTCACGCGGGGACCCTACGCAGGGGGACGCGCGCCCCGGCGTCCCTCCGGCGGACCCGGAGGGTGACTCCGGTCACGTGTCCGGGGGCGGTGGCCGGCCGTCGGCCGGGCGGGTGGACGGGAGCGGCAGTGGGGGGCTCGGGACGTGCGGGGAACTGCGGTTTTGTCATCCAGGGGGCGGTTGGGACCGGTTGGGGGCCGGTGTGGCATCCCGCACAAAAGGCCGGATTTTTTTGGAACGGCCGCGGGGGCGCGGTTAGCGTCCTCGGGTTGTCCGGCGGAATCAGCCGCCTCCCGCGGCACCGGAGCAACGATCGCCGAGTCCCCGTCGGGCGTGAGCCTGGGGAGCCGGGGACCCATGTGAGTCGTCCCCTGGGGTGAATCGGGCCCGTCCCTGACCGGGGCGCCCGTAGGAGACCTTCCTGCTCCGAACCCGTCAGCTAACCCGGTAGGCGAGAAGGAAGGAAAGGATCTCCGCCTGCCCATGGCGTTCACCATACGTACCACCGTCGCCTGCGCCGCCGCGCTCACCGCCGTCACCGCCGGCACGCTCACCGCCTCCGCGCAGGCCGCGGAGGCCGAGCGGTCCGCGTTCGCCAAGTGCGCCGCCGTCAGCGGCGACATGGCGGCCCGCCTCGCCGAGCAGGCGGAAGCCCAGCACAGGGCGGCGGTCTCGGCGGCGAAGAAGCGGCACGCGGCACACGTCGCGCACGTGGCGAAGGTGCGGGCCGCCAAGAAGGCCGCGGCCGCCAGGGCCGCGAAGGAGGCCGCGGCCGCCGCCAGGGCCCGTGTCCGGGCCGGGGCCGCGGCCCGCGACGGCGCCGCGCACGCCTCGCGCTCCCGCGCCCGCACGTCCCTGACCTCCTGGATGCTGCCGGTGCACGGCGCCATCGGCACCCCGTACCACGCGACCAGCAGCCTGTGGTCGTCCGGCTACCACACGGGCGTGGACTTCCAGGCGGCCGTCGGCACCCCGGTGCACGCCGCCGGCGCCGGCACGGTCGTCGAGGCCGGATGGGGCGGCAGTTACGGCAACAACGTCGTGATCCGGCACGCGGACGGCATGTACACCCAGTACGGCCACCTGTCCTCGATCGGCGTCTCGGTCGGCCAGACGGTCTCCGCCGGCACGCGGATCGGCCTGTCGGGCGCCACGGGCAATGTGACCGGCCCGCACCTGCACTTCGAGGCCCGGACCACCCCTGCGTACGGCTCCGACGTGGACCCGGTGGCGTATCTGCGCTCCCACGGCGTCCTCTTCTGACCTTCCTGGTCTTCCCGGTCTTCCCGGCCTTCGCGGCCGCCCGGTCCACCTCCCTCCCCCCACCCGAAGGCCCCGGCTCCCCCCGCCGGGGCCTTCGGCATGCCCGGAGCTGTGTCCAAAAACGCTCCATGAATTCAGGACCGCCGCCGGAATCGACGGCGTGCTGGAATAGAGTCGCCACAGAAACGCCGGCATCTGCGTTACGCGGTAATTAAGCGGCAGCCGTCGGCAGGCAAGGAGAGGAAACCGGCGATGTGGGACCGGACGTGAACGGGACGGGCGGCGCGGAGCGCCGGATTTCGGCCCAGGCGGTGTGCACGGCGATCCGTGACGACATCATCAGCGGGCACTTCGCGCCGGGCACCCGGCTGACCGAGGAGCAGCTCGCCAAGCGCTACGGGGTGTCGCGGGTCCCGGTCCGCGAGGCGCTGCGGACCCTGGAGTCCGAGGGCTTCGTCCGCACCCGCAGGCACGCCGGCGCGTCCGTGGCCGAGCCCACCGACCAGGAGGCCGCGGACCTGCTGGAGATCCGCGGCCTGCTGGAGCCGCTGGGTGCCGCGCGCGCCGCCCAGCGGCGCACCGAGGCGCACGTCAAGGTGCTGCGCGGGTTGGTGCGGCTCGGGCAGGAGCGTTCCGCGCAGGGGCAGTTGTCCGATCTGCCGGCGCTGGACGGCTGGTTCCACGAGACGCTGGCGCAGGCTTCCGGGAGTCCCACGCTGGTCGCGCTGCTGACGCAGCTGCGGCACAAGATCGCCTGGGTGTACGCGGTGGACTCGCCGGGCCGCGCGGCGGAGTCCTGGGAGGAGCACGGAACGGTCGTGGACGCCGTCGCCCGCGGGGACGCCGAGCGCGCCCGCACGGCGATGGCCGACCACGTGGAGCGCGCCACTTCGGTGCACCGGCTGCGCCGCCCGGAGCGCACGGGCCGCGGCGCGCCCCCCGGGTGAGGAATCGGAAACATGCCGTACACAAAACGAGCGATCGCGTTTAACAGAAGTGCCGTATACAACTGAGACAATAGGGGTGCGCTGTATTTCGCGCCCATGATTCCGTCGTGAGCCTGGAGAATTCGGCGAGTGCCGAAATAGCCGGGGCCGCGAAATCCGGTCGGATTTCGCGGCCCCGGCCCGCAGGTCCGGCGACCGGGTCAGACGGTCTCGGGAAGCTCTTCCAGACCCTCGGACACGAGCTTGGCCAGGCTGTCGAGCGCGGCGTCGGCGCCCTCGGCGTCGGAGGCCAGGACGACCTCCTCGCCGCCCGCGGCGCCCAGGCTCAGCACGGCGAGCATCGAGGCGGCGTTGACGGGGGCACCGTCGGCCTTGGCGATGGTCACGGGGACGCCGACGGCGGTCGCGGCGCGGACGAAGATCGCTGCGGGGCGTGCGTGGAGGCCCTCGGCCCAGCCGACGGTGACGCGGCGCTCAGCCATGGTGTTGTCCTTCGGGTCGTTCCAGGGTGGTCTAGACCAGTCTGCCACGCCGGGCGCACCGGTCGGTCCCTTCCGTCCCTGACATGGTCGCACCGATCCCGCGTCCCCCGATGGCCGTACGCTGGCCCCATGACGAGCCCGCCGCCCACGGAAGAGCGTGAGTACCCGGTCCACTGGGAGGCGGACATCGTCCTGCGCGACGGCGGGATCGCCCACGTCCGGCCCATCAGGCCCGACGACGCGGGCCGGCTGGTCAGCTTCTACGAGCAGGTCTCGGACGAGTCGAAGTACTACCGCTTCTTCGCGCCCTACCCGCGCCTGTCCGACCGGGACGTGCACCGCTTCACCCACCACGACTACCGCGACCGGGTGGGGCTGGCGGCCCTCGTCGGCGGCGAGTTCATCGCGACCGTCCGCTACGACCGCACGGAGACCGACGAGGCCGAGGTCGCCTTCCTCGTCCAGGACGCCCACCAGGGCCGCGGCGTCGCCTCCGCGCTGCTGGAGCATGTCGCCGCCGTGGCGCGTGAGCGCGACATCCGGCGCTTCATCGCCGAGGTGCTGCCCGCCAACCGCAAGATGATCAAGGTCTTCACGGACGCCGGCTACACCCAGCAGCGCAGTTTCACCGACGGCGTGGTCCGGCTCGAGTTCGACCTCGAACCCACCGAGCAGTCCGTCGCCGTCATGCGCGCCCGCGAGCAGCGCGCCGAGGCGCGGTCCGTACGGCGGCTGCTCAGCCCGTCCTCGATCGCCGTGATCGGCACCGGACGGCGGCCCGGAGGCGTCGGCCGCAGCGTGCTGCGGCACATCACCGAGGGCGGCTTCACCGGCCGGGTGCACGCGGTGAACCGTTCCTTCGACGCCGGCCTGCCGGTCCTGGAGCCCGAGGGCGTCCCGGCCCACCGCTCCGTCGCGGAGATCCCCGGACAGGTCGACCTCGCCGTGATCGCGGTCCCCGCGGAGAACGTCGCCGAGGTGGTCGACGAGTGCGGCTCGCACGGCGTCCTCGGCCTGCTCGTCCTGTCCTCCGGCTACGCCGAGTCCGGCCCGGAGGGCAACCGCAGGCAGCGCGCCCTGGTCCGCCAGGCCCGCTCGTACGGCATGCGCGTCATCGGGCCCAACGCCTTCGGCGTCCTCAACTCCGCCGCCGACGTCCGGCTCAACGCCTCATTGGCCCCCGAGATGTCGCAAGCCGGGCGGCTCGGGCTGTTCACCCAGTCCGGGGCCATCGGCATCGCCATGCTGTCCGGGCTGCACCGGCGCGGCGCCGGGCTGTCGTCCTTCGTCTCCGCGGGCAACCGCGCGGACGTCTCCGGCAACGACATCCTCCAGTACTGGCACGACGACCCGGCCACCGACGTCGCGCTGCTCTACCTCGAAACCCTCGGCAACCCGCGGAAGTTCTACCGGCTCGCCCGCCGCACCGCCGCCGTCAAACCGGTCGTGGTGGTCAAGGGCGCACGCCACTTCGCGGCGACCCCGCCCGGCCACACCGTGCCGGTCACCCGCATCCCCGACAGCACCGTCTCCGCGCTGCTGCGGCAGGCGGGCGTCATCCGCACCGACACCGTCACCGAGCTCCTGGACACCGGGCTGCTGCTGTCCTGCCAGCCGCTGCCGTCGGGATCCCGCGTCGCCGTCCTCGGCAACTCCGAGTCGCTCGGCCTGCTCACCTACGACGCGTGCCTCACCGCCGGACTGGAGCCGGCCCGCCCCGCGGACCTCACGACCTCCGCGGCGCCGGAGGACTTCCACGCCGCGCTCGGCGCCGCGCTGCGCGATCCCGCCCACGACGCCGTCGTCGTCACGGCCATCCCGCGCGTCGGCGACGAACTGCAGGGGCACCCCGAGACCGGCGACGACCCCGACCTCGCCGCCGCCCTGGAGCGCGCCGTCGCCGAGGCCGGCGGCGGCAAACCCGTGGCGATCGTCCACACCGCGCTCGAGGCCATGGGCACCCGCCTCGCCGCGGCCGGCATCCCGGCCTACGCCGCGGCCGAGCGCGCCGTGAAGGCCCTCGCCCAGGCGGCCGCCTACGCCCAGTGGCGCCGGGACGCCGCGACCCCCGGCAAGGTGCCCGAGTTCGACGACGTGGACGGGGCCGCGGCCCGCCTGGACGTGGCGCGGCTGCTGAAGGACACCGGGGAACGGGCCGCGGACGGCGCCCCCGGCGTCACCCTGGACGAGGCCTCCGCCGCCGCGCTGCTGGCCCGCTACGGCATCGCCGTGCGCTCCGCGCTGCCCGCGCCGGATGTCGCCACCGCCCTGGACGCCGCCCGCCGCCTCGGCTACCCCGTGGCGCTGAAGACCACCGCCCCGCACCTGCGCCACCGCGCCGACCTCGGCGCCGTCCGTCTCGACCTCGCCGACCCCGACGACCTGCGCCGGGCGCACGAGGAGCTGACCGCACGCCTCGGCAAGCCCGAGGAGCTGCACCTTGTGGTGCAGGCCATGGCGCCGCGCGGGGTGGACACCGTCGTCCGCGCCACCGTCGACCCGGGCGCCGGCGCCGTGCTGTCCTTCGGCCTCGCCGGCGCGGCCTCGGAACTGCTCGGCGACACCGCGCACCGCCTCGTCCCCGCGACCGACCGGGACGCCGCCCAGCTGGTGCGTTCCATCAGGGCCGCCCCGCTGCTCTTCGGCTGGCACGGCGCCGAGCCGGTCGACACCGCCGCCCTGGAGGAGCTGCTGCTGCGGGTCTCGCTGCTGGTCGACGACCTGCCCGAGGTCGTCTCCGTCGACCTCGAACCGGTCGTCGTCGCCGCCGAGGGACTGACGGTGCTCGGCGCGTCCGTGCGGCTCGCGCGCCCCCCCGCTCGAACGGACCTCGGACCACGCGCACTGTCGTCCTTCTGAACACATGCGCCGCACTAGGATGGTGCGCATGGCGAAGACCGGTACGACCACCCAGGGGCTGCGCGCGGCGATCGAGCGCAGCGGCTACTACCCGACCCTCGTGGCCGAGGCCGTGGAGGCCTCCGTCGGCGGGGAGCCGGTCCACTCGTACCTGGTCCACCAGGAGACCACCTTCGACGCCAACGAGGTCCGCCGGCACGTCACCGTGCTCGTGCTGACCAGCACGCGCTTCATCGTCAGCCACACCGACGAGCAGGGTGCCGACGACACGTCCCCGACGCCGTACGCCACCACCTCCACCGAATCGGTGAAGCTGGAGCGGATCTCCTCGGTCGTGCTCAGCCGGGTGGTCGCCAACCCCGAGTCCTACACCGTGGGCACCCTGCCCCGCGAGGTCGTGCTCACCATCGGCTGGGGCGCGGTCAGCCGCATCGACCTGGAGCCCGCCGCCTGCGGCGACCCCAACTGCGAGGCCGACCACGGCTACACCGGCTCCTCCACGGCCGACGACCTGAGCCTGCGGGTCAGCGAGGCGGGCGACGGCCCCGAGACCGTGCGCCAGACCCTGGCCTTCGCGCAGGCCCTCTCCGAGGCGACCGCGAGCACGGCCGCCTGATGGCCCATCCCGTCCCCCCGTACGAGTCCGCACCGCTGGACCCCGCGAGCGCCCCCGCCCCGCGCTACGGCACGGCCGCGCTCAGCGACCTGCTGCCCGCGGTGGCCGCCGGCCTCGGTGTGACCGGCCTCCCGCCGACCGCGCTGCGCCTGGCGCCGGCCGACCGGGTCTGCGTCTTCCTGGTGGACGGCATGGGCTGGGAACTGATCCTGCGGCACCCGGACGAGGCGCCCTTCCTCACCTCGTTGCTGGGCACCTCGACCGGCGGTACCGGGCAGCCGCTCACCGCGGGCTTCCCCTCGACCACCGCCACCTCGCTCGCCTCGGTCGGCACGGGCCTGCCGCCCGGCGCCCACGGGCTGGCCGGCTACACCGTCCTCAACCCGGACACGGGCGGGCTGATGAACCAGCTGCGCTGGCAGCCGTGGACGTCCCCGCAGGACTGGCAGCCGCACCCCACCGCCTTCCAGCTCGTCCAGGACGCCGGGGTCGAGACCTGCCAGGTCACCTCGCCCACCTTCCAGCACACCCCGCTGACGAAGATCGCCCTGAGCGGCGGCACGTTCCACGGGCGGCTCACCGGCGACGAGCGCATGGACCTCACCGCCGAACGGCTCGCCGCGTCCGACCGGGCGCTGGTCTACACGTACTACAGCGAGCTGGACTCCATGGGCCACCGGCACGGCGTCGACTCCGACGCCTGGCGCGGCCAGCTCATGACGGCCGACCGCCTGGTCCAGCGGCTCGCGGAGCAGTTGCCGCCGCGCAGCGCGCTCTACGTGACCGCGGACCACGGCATGATCGACATCCCCTTCGACCCTGAGTCGCGGATCGACTTCGACGAGGACTGGGAACTGGGTGCGGGCGTCGCCGTCCTCGGCGGCGAGGCCCGGGCCCGGCACGTCTACGCCGTCCCCGGCGCGGCCGCCGACGTCCACGCCGTGTGGAGCGAGGTCCTCGGCGAGCAGATGTGGGTCGCCACCCGTGACGAGGCCATCGGGATGGGCTGGTTCGGCCCGCACGTGGAGGACAGGGTGCGCGGGCGCATCGGCGACGTCGTGGCCGTCGCCCGGGACGACGTCGCCGTCGTCGCCACCCGAACCGAACCGGGGGAGTCCTCGATGGTGGGTCTGCACGGTTCGATGACCCCCGTCGAGCAGTTGGTGCCCCTGCTCGAAGTACGCTCCTGAATCCCGCAACCCGCCCGCACACCCACCGCCCACCACCGTCCGCCGCCCCGAAAGGCCGTCGCCCCCTCATGCCTGAGCTCGTGTTCTTCTCCGGAACGATGGACTGCGGAAAGAGCACACTGGCGCTGCAGATCGGGCACAACCGGTCTGCCCGCGGGCTCCAGGGCGTGATCTTCACGCGGGACGACCGGGCGGGGGAGGGAAAGCTGTCGTCGCGGCTTGGCCTGGTCACGGAGGCGGTGGAGGCCGCCGAGGGGATGGACCTGTACGGGTACGTCGTGGACCTGCTGTCCAGGGGCGGCAGGGTGGACTACGTGATCGTGGACGAGGCGCAGTTCCTCGCGCCGGAGCAGATCGACCAGCTGGCCCGGGTGGTGGACGACCTGGACAAGGACGTCTTCGCGTTCGGCATCACCACCGACTTCCGCACGAGGCTGTTCCCGGGCTCGCAGCGCCTGGTCGAGCTGGCGGACCGCCTGGAGCAGTTGCAGGTGGAGGCGCTGTGCTGGTGCGGGGCGCGGGCCACGCACAACGCCCGTACGGTGGGTGGTGAGATGGTCGTCGCGGGTGCCCAGGTCGTGGTCGGCGATGTGAACGGTCCGGGCGACGAGGTCGGCTACGAGGTCCTGTGCCGCAGGCACCACCGCCGCCGGGTGACGGCCGCCACGGCCGGTGCCTCCGCCCTCTCGCCGGACGTCCTGCCGGTGGCCTCCGACTGAGGGTCGCCGGCCGGATCGGCTCTCCGCCCGCGCGGCGGGCCCGAACGGAACGCCCGCCGTGCGCACAGAGGTTGACAACGATTCAGGCGGGGTTCAATGACGCCAGGACGCGAACTCACCGGTGCGCGCTAGGTTCTTGACCGCGACGCAGTTCATCACCGCCGGTCGGGAGAGGAGCCCTCATGGCAGAGATTCAGATTCCGGGTGACGAGTTGGAGGATCTGAGCGGGCTGCTGGGCCGGGTGATGGACCTCATCGACACCAAGCCCACGGGCTTCGACGAGACGGCCGTGGGCGCACCGCTGGCGTCCTCCGGCGGCCACTTCGAGAGCGCGTGGAGCGACGGCCGTACGCAGCTCAAGCGCCAGGGGAACCAGCTGAAGGACGCCTGCGACCAGATCGTCAAGGCGTTCACCGACTACGACAACCAGAGCGCGGAGTCCCTGACCGCGAAGTAGCCGACCCACCCGACCGGTCCACACGGCACTGACTGAGGAGCGCGCGGCGATGGCCCTTGACGGAACACTGGCGTTCGGCCTTCGGATACCGGACGGCTGGGTGGAGTACGACCTGTCCGGCGAGGCGCTGGCCGGCATCCGGGCCGCGCTGATGAAGCAGACGCCGGACAAGGCGGAGCGGGACCGGATCAACGAGACGTTCCGCAATGTGCGGCGGATCGCGCAGGGCGCGCAGCGGCGCGGCGCGGTGTACGCGGCGGGCACGTTCACGATGTACGAGGACGGCCTGCTGATGGCGAACGTGATGATCTTCAAGGTCACGCCACCGCCGGGGCGGAGCTTCTCGCTGCACGATCTGAGCAAGGAGTTCTCGGCGGCGGGCGGCCGTCAGGGCGAGGGCACGGCCCGGACGTTCAGCACCGTGGAACTGCCGGGGATCGGCCCGGTGGGACGGGTGAAGGGCGTCGAGGAGGCCGAGGTCTCGCACGGGATCAGGACCAAGCTGCTGATCATGCACACGGTGGTGCCGTTCCCGGACGAGAGCGGCCAGGTGCTGGTGATCACCTGCTCCAGCCCGAACCTCCCGCTGGCGGAACCGCTGTACGACGTGTTCGACGCGATCACCTCGACGTTCAGTTTCGGTGTGATCACCCCGTCCTGACCGCGAGCGGCACGACGGGCCCGGTCCTCCCGCGGGAGGACCGGGCCCGTCGCGGCGCGGTGTTCAGCGCCCGCCGCCCGGCTCGGGGACGCGGACGGTCACGTACCTGCCGTCCCCGAGGTGCAGGTACGCCCTGCCGGGTTCGGGGTCGGCCCCCAGCAGGCCGTGCGGGAGACGGGCGCCGACGGGTTCACCGTCGCTGAGGTTGCGCGGGGCGAGGATCGCACCGCAGCGGTTGCGGCGGAGCGCGACCTGCCAGCCGCTCATGCTGCTGAGGAACGCCTCGTTGTTGCCGGCCGCGATCAGGCCCCAGCCGTCCCCGGCGGCCCCGCGGGCGAAGGTGGTGAGGTCGGAGTCGATCTCGGAGTGGGCCAGCATGTCGGCGTCGTCCAGCAGGATGGCGCCGGTCGGGCTGTCGACGCCGTGCAGGGCCTTGCGGAAGTCGGCGAGCGCCACGTCGGGATCGGTGAGGACGTCCACGACACCCGGCCGGCCGGCCAGGGAGCGCAGCGGGGACGGCCGGGGGGCGACGACGACCAGTTTGTTGCCGCGGGCGAGCAGGGACCGGGCCATGGTGAGCAGGACCGTGCTGCGCCCGGAGCGGGGCGGCCCGGCGATGACGAAGGTGGGGACGGCGGCCAGGTCCGTTCCCACGGCGGAGAGTTCGTCGCCGCCGACACCGACCATCGCCCACAGCGGGGAGGCGCCCTCGGGGATGCGGGTCAGGGCGTCCTCGAAGGAGAACCGGTCCGGGAGCACGTCCACCCGGAAGGGACGGAGCTGGGCCGGTACCGCGCGGTCGCGTTCGGCGGTCAGCTTGGCGATCCGGTCCAGGGCGGCCGCCTGCGCGGCGCCACTGGGGTCGGGGTCGATGAGCGCGATCTGGACGCTGCAGGTGTCCTTGAGCCGGATGGCACGGCCGGCGGGCAGTTCGGCGGGTATCTCCCGGTAGGGCACGCCGACGGCGGAGTAGTCGTTGCGGTCGTTGAGCCGCAGTACGAGCTTGTCCTCGGTGGTGGAGACGAACCGGGACGAGGTCAGGATCCGGTCGCCGGTGAGGACGAGGTGGATGCCGACGGCGGCGCCCTCGCGGAGCAGCAGGAGCATCTTCTCCATGACGCTGCCCTGGTCGTAGGTGCCGAAGTCGCGCTCGAACGCCTCGAAGCGGTCGACCAGGAGCAGCAGGTGCGGTGGGCGCCTGAGGGGGCTGCGGCGGCGGCGCAGCTCGGTGAGGTCGGCGAGCCCGCCGCGGCCGAGCTGGGCGCGGCGGCTGTTGAGTTCGGCGACCAGCCGGTTGAGCAGCCGGACCACGCGTTCGACCTGGCCGCGGTCCACGACGGCGCCGCAGTGCGGCAGTTCGGCCAGCGCCTGCAGGGCGCCGTTGCCGCAGTCCAGCCCGTAGATGTGGACGTCGGCGGTGCTGTGGTCGCGGGCGACGGCGGCGGCCAGGGTGCGCAGCGCCTGGGAACGGCCGCTGCGCGGCGCCCCGATGAGGTGGAGGTGGCCCATCGCGTCGAAGTCGAGGACGAGGTCGGTGCGGGCCTGTTCCGCGGGCACGTCGACCTGCCCGAACGTGACCGGGGTGAGGCGGCCCTCGGCGTCGTAGGACGGGCCGCTGCCCTCGGGGAGCGCGTAGGAGTCCGGCAGCGGCGGCAGCCAGGGGCGGCGGGGCTCGGGGATGCCGAGCAGTTCGGCGGCGGCGCCGATGCCCTGCACCAGGACGGCCAGGTCGGTGACCGTCTGGACGGCGCGCTGCTCGCCGTCCCCCCGGCGGGCGGGCGGCGGGTCGCCGAGTTCCTCCCAGTGCAGTTCGGTGAGGAGGGGGGCCGGGTGGTCGCCCTCGGAGGTGGTGGTGAGGTCGGGGCGGCGCCCGCCGATCCGGCCGGTCTGGAAGGGCAGCAGGACGGCGTGGCCGAGGCGGGCGTAGGCGCGGCCGGGGGTGCGGGGGGAGAGCTGGCCGGCGTCGGGGGCGTCGATGATGTCCCGGCTCTCGGCCGGGTCGGTGGTGCGCAGGGCGATCCGCAGGTTGGTGTTGGCGCGGATGTCGGCGGTGACCGCGCCGGAGGGGCGCTGGGTGGCGAGGATCAGGTGGATGCCGAGCGACCGGCCGCGCTGGGCGATGTTGACCAGTCCGGAGACGAAGTCGGGCAGTTCGCGGACCATGGAGGCGAACTCGTCGATGACCAGGACGAGCCGTGGCATCGGGCCGAGTTGGCGGCGGCGGGCGCGCTTGTCCGTGTAGTCGTCGATGTCCTTGGCGCCGGCGTCGGCGAGGATGTGCTCGCGGCGGCGCAGTTCCGCGCCGAGCGAGGTCAGGGCGCGTTCGACGAGGTGGGTGTCGAGGTCGGTGACCATGCCGACGGTGTGCGGGAGGTCCTCGCACTCGGCGAAGGCGCTGCCGCCCTTGTAGTCGACGAGGACGAAGTTCAGCTCGTCGGGCCGGTTGGCGACGGCCAGCGAGGCCACGAGCGTCTGCAGCAGTTCGGACTTGCCGGAGCCGGTGGTGCCGGCGATCAGGCCGTGCGGCCCGTCGGCCCTGAGGTCGACGGCGAACGGGCCGTCGACGCCCTCCCCGAGCACGGCCCTGGTGCTGCGCGGGGACACCGCCCACGCGGCGGCGACGGCCTCGGCGGTGGGCGGTTCCAGACCGAGCACGTCCAGCAGCCGCGCCGACGTGGGCAGCAGGCCCTCCTCGGCGTCGTCGCCGACGTCCCGTACGGGGGCGAGCGCGCGGGCCACCCCGGTGAACCAGGCCGGCTCGGGGGCGTCCATGAGGACGCCGGTCACCGGTTCCACTCCGGCCTGGCGGATCCACAGACCGCCTACCCCGGCGACGGCGACGGCCTGGCACTCCTCGGGCAGCAGCCGCTCCTCGTCGTCCAGGCAGAGCGCGTACACCCCGACCTCGGGGCCGTCGCGGAGGATCTGGATGACGCCGGGCAGCGCGCGCAGCCGGCGGGCGCCGTCCAGGACCACGAGGATGTCGGGCTCACCGGCGGCGCCGCCGCGCGGAGCGTTGCGGCCCGCGGCCCTCCGGGCGGCGATCAGGGCGCTCAGCTCGGCGACGCGGCGGCCCAGTGACTCGGCGCCGGACCCGACGAGGCTCACGGTGTCCTCGCCCTGCGGGGCGCAGTGCGGCAGCCAGTGGACCCAGGACCAGCGGTCCGCGCCGGACGAGCCGGACAGGACGTAGATGCGCAGGTCGGACGGGCTGTGCAGGACGGCGGCCTGGGCCACGAGCCAGCGCGCCAGGGACGCCATGACGTCGGCGCCACTGCCCTCGGCAGGCGCGCCCCCGACCCGGAGCGCCGCGTCGGAGGCGCGTACGTCGGCGGCCAGGCCCACGACGCCCGCGTCGCGGAGCGAGACCGCCACGGGCACGGCGTGCGTGGTGCGGGTGACCCGGCGGCGGTGCTCGGCCTCGGCCGGGTCCTCCAGCTCGACCCAGGCGGGCCGGTCGGCCACCCCGAGCCGCAGGAGCAGGAAGTCGTCGTCCCGCCAGCGGCGTTCCCACAGGCGGCGGCGCGGACCGGCGGCGATGAGCAGGGCGGTGGCCGGGTCGGGGCAGGCGGCCCGGCGGGCGGCCTGCTCGGCGAGGACCGCTTCCTCGACCTCCTGGTCGAGCTCGGCCTTGGTCTCCTTGTAGACGGCGAGCTGCTCCGCGTACGTCTCCTTGCCGCGCCGCTTGGCGGTCAGCTGGTTGACCAGGGCCATGACCGGGGAGAGCAGGCCGAACAGGAGCATGCGGGAGTTGCCGGTGAGGGCCGTCATGGCGCCGGACATCACGAGCGGTGCGAAGATCATCGGCAGCTGGAGTCTGTTGCGGGCCTGCTTGCTGGGCGGTCGCGGCAGCCGGAAACGATTCTTCGGGGTCGGCGGGAGCAGCCGGGGCGGGCGGTTGTAGTCGAGACCGGTCCCGTCGGCCGAGGGGACCACGGCGGCGTCGGGGGCGGTGGCCTCGGTCCGTTCCAGCAGGACGGGCCCGCAGGTCAGCACACCGGCGACGGGCCAGTCCCGCCACTGCCCGGTGCCGGTCAGCTCGCTGTCGTCCAGACGCAGGGTCTCGCCGTGTGCGGCGCGCACCAGGACGCTGCCGTTCACGGCGACGACGAGGTGGGCGGCGATCCCCGGGAGGTCATCGGCGGGCAGCCGGACGCGGGCCGTCGCGTCGGAACCGATGTCGAAGTTGCCCGGCGGCAGCCGGAACACCGATCCGGCGCCGGTGCCGCCGATGGCGCGCAACTCCACCACGCCCTCGGGCTCCTGGCCGGCCCGCGGCACGTCGAGCGGTGTCCCGAGGGCGAGCAGGCCGCCCGAGCGCAGTCCGGCGGCGGCCACGGATTGCTCCGCGGGGAGCCGGTCGGCGCCCGCGTACAGCACGGGCGGCTCGCCGGCGGGCGCGGTGCCGAGCAGGGCCTGACCGAGCTCTCCGGCCAGTTCGCCGACCGGGACACCGGGGTCGGTGTCGATCACGATGTCGGCCGCCCGGCCCGTCCGGGGATCGGGGTCGACGACGGTGACGGTCAGGCGCATGGGGCTGCTCCTCGGTTCCTTCCGAAGCGAACGGAGGCGGTACGGGCCGGACAGGTCTGCGGTCCGGCCCGTCCGCCGTGGGGCTGGGCGACAGGGATCAGTGGGGGAGGCTGTTGCCGAGCTGGGTGTCGGTCTCGGTGAAGCCCTCGCCGACGCTCTTGACGTACTGGGAGATGCCCGGCAGGCCCTCGATGACGTCGTTGTAGCCCTTGTGGAAGGACTCGAAGAACGGCCGGAACTTCGTCTCCGCCGCCGGGGTGCGGTAGCCGTCCGCGAGCAGGTTGTCGATATCGGTCTTGATCTTGCGGAGCTGGGCGATGGCCTGGTCGTACTCGTTGGTCACGGTCGCCGACGTGGAGTCGGTGATCTCGGTCTTGACGTCGAACTGCGGCATGGGGGCGGTTCCTCTCCTGTGGAGCGGGCTGGACGGTCGGGCGGGCTGTCGCGGGCCGGAGCGGGGTTACTGGCCCGGGCTCTGTTCGCTCTGCTCGGCCTGGATCCAGGCCAGCTCCTCCGGGGTGAGCGACACCGGGCCCTCCGGCTGCGGAGGGTTGAGCAGTTCCCGGTTCTGGTTGTCGTTGGCCGTGTTGATGAACTTCACCGGGATGTCGGTGTAGAGGACCTCGGGGCCCTTGGTCTGGAAGATGTGGCTGTTCTCCAACTGCTTGTTGGTGACGCTGTTGGCGACCGAGGTGCCCACCCCGAGGGCGGCGTTCTCCAGGGCGGTCGTGGGGTCGGCGCCCAGGCCGATCTGGACACCGGCGACCGCGAAGTTCTGGATGACGCCCTTGAGCGCGCCTCGGGCGGCCTCCCAGGCGAACTCCCGGTAGTCGTCCGGCTTGAGGGTGCTGCCCCCGTTGAACGCGTAGTCGTCCACCGGCGAGTGCTGTTCGGTGAAGCCGCCCGCGCCGTCGATGCCGGCGACCTTGGTGCCGCCCGCGTCCCGGACCGTGACGGCGCTGCTGTCGCCCGCGGTGAAGGTGTGGGTGGTGCCGTTGCTGTCCACCGACCCGGTGACTCCGCTGTGACCGACGTGCAGCGTGGTGTTCTCGCCGTTGCCCGTGTACTCGAAGTCGGCCGAGCCGTGCGGGTTCTGCGTGATGGTGACGCCGTTGCCGGGGTCGGTGGTGGTGGCGGTGCCGTGGTCGACCGTGGTGCCCGGGGCGCCGCCGGGCGGGGTGAAGGTGGCGGGGCCGCCCAGGTTGGTGACCGTGGTGCCGTCGCTGAGCGTGGCCGTCTGGTGGGCCGGGATCGAGGGCCCCTGCCCGCCCTGCGGCGGGGTGACGGCGGGGTGGTCGGTGACGTGGACACCGGGGCCCCCGGTGAGGCTGTTGTCCGGCCGTACGGTGACGGAGTCGCCCGGGCCGCCCGGGCCGCCGACCTGGAAGGTCCCGTTGCCGGTGTGGTCGACGTGCAGGCCGCCGCTGGTGACGCCGGAGCCGCCGCCCCAGATCGGCACCCGGACGCTGGGCCCGCCCGGGTGGTTCGCGCCGACGGTGAAGGTGGCGGGCGGGCCCTGCGGGGCGAAGGGGCTGTCCTTGCCGGGCAGGACCCCGGACTTCTCCGCCGGTGTGGTCGCGTTGGCGTAGCCGCTGTCGGACTTGGTGACCGTGACGTTGCCGGTGTCCACCGTGGACCGGCCGCCGAAGCCGCCGGTGTGGTGGATCGTGGGGCCGTTCCCCGGGGTCCGCACGGTGATGCCGCCCTGGCCGTCGCCGGTCACGGTGGACACGGGTGTCTCGCCCGGCCCGTTGCCGACCGGGTTGCCGCCCGTGTCGACGGGCCTGCCCTGGGCATCGACCGGGCCGTTCGGGTTGGGGCCCAGGTGCGTGACGCCGCCGGGGCCGAAGCTCCCGGTCCCCGCGCCGTGCTCGACGGTCACGTGTCCGTCGCCGTTGTGGCTGACGGTGGTGCCGGGCGCGGCGAAGGGATGGGCGCCCCGGGTGGAGACCGTCGTGCCGCCCGTCCCGTTGGTCAGGGTGTTGTCGCCGCCGACGAGCGGGGGGCTGCCGACGTAGGCGGGGCCCTTGCCGGGCGGGGTCAGGACGGTCGCCCCGTCACGCGTCGCCGTGATCGTCGCTCCGCTGGGCGAATTCTCCACGCTCAGACGCCCGTTGGGGTCGACGGTGTGGCCGACGCCGGACGTGTCGTCGACCGTCCGGGTGCTGAAGCCGCCGTGGCCGTCCGGGGTGAGCGTGGTGGTGTAGCCGTTGCCCGCCGCCGTGATCGTGCCGTGCGTGGTGGTGACGCCTTGCCCCGCGGTGTTGGAGACGGTGACCGACGGGCCGCCGACCTGGACGCTGCCGTCGGGGCCGGTGACGTTCACGGTGCCGTCGGCGCCGGAGGTCGTGGTCGTCGTCGCGGTGGTGCCCTGCTGGCTGAAGCTGACGCCGTCGTGGCCCGGGGCGCTCTGGACAGTGACGCCCTGCGAGCTGATCCCGTTCGCGCCGACCTGGGCCCGGACCGGATTGCCCTGGGCGTCCGGGTGGGTGATGTCGGCGGTCGGGCGGTGGGCGCCGTCGGTACCGGGGCGGACGGTGAACGCGCCGCCCTGACCGTCGTTCACGGTGGCGCTGGCGCCGCCCGCGCCGGTGTCCACGGTGGTGCCCTGCCCGACCGGTGCGCTGGAGACCGTTCCGTTGCCGGTGGCCACCACGCCACCGGCCACGTGCGTCGTGGCGCCGCCCGGGCCGAGCGTCGTCGTGCTGCCGCCGACGGCGACCGTGGCCCCGCCGTTCTGGCCGAGCGTGACCGACACGGCGGGCGGGCCGCCCGGCACGCCCGCCGTGATGCCGCCGGGGCCACGGTGGGCGGTGAACCCCGGCCCGGTCGCCGTCGTGCCGTTCGGGCCGGTGGTCACCTGGTATCCGCCGGAGTCCAGGGTCGTGGCGCCGCCCGACACCGAAGCCGTCGTGGTCACGACGTGACCACCGGCGTCCACCGTGCTCGTCCCCTGCACGCCGACCGTCGGTGTTCCATGGCCGTCCACGGAGACCGTGAGGTTGCCGTGGGACACCGGGTGGCCGGGGGCCGCCTGCGCCAGCGGTGGAGGCTGGGTCGGGACACCGTCGGGTCCCGGAGGGCCGTGCTGGCCGGGTGCGGGGGCGATGACGCCGGCCGCGCCGACGTGGTACCGGAACCCGCCCTGCGTGAAGTCGGCGGTGCCGTCGGCGTGGACGGTGGTGCCGCCGGCCGTGAGGTCGCCGTTCCCGCTGTGGCTGATGCCGCCGACGGTGAAGGAGCCGTTCTGGCCGACGGTGAACGGGGCGCCGTTGTCGCCGGTCAGCGTGACGCCGTCCGGAGTGAAGAACGCCGTGCCCCCGTGGGCGCCCGGGCCGGCCTGCACGGTCACGATGCCGTCGCTGTCGGCGCTGACGGACGGGCCGCCCTGCGTCGTCACGTTGACCGCGGAATCCAGTCCGTAGTGCCCGGCGTTGCTCTCGAACCGCACCGTGGTGCCGGGGTGGTGAGGGTCGGGGACGACCGTGAACCCGTCGCCGGCCAGGTGCGTGGTCGGGCCGCCGATCGAGCTCACCGTCGCGGTGCCGTCCGGATGCAGTGTGCCGGTCACTCCATTGTCCTGGACCGGGACACCGCCCGCATGGGGCGGGGCGACGTGCTGGTGGCCGGGCAGCGACACACCGCGGCCGATGCCGTCGGCGGGCGCCGTGACGTGGTGCCCCGCGAGATTGACGTCGACGCTCCCGCCCGCACCGGCCCCGGTGTCGTGTGTGACCACCGGCGGGTTGCCCGGAGCACCGTGGAACACCGAGGTGACGGTGCCCTGGTGCTGGACGGAGACCCCGTCCCCGGACACCGTGGTGGTGCCGCCCGCGTCGTGGACCGTGAGCCCCCCGGTGTGGATGTCACCGCCGGCCGCGACCGTGAAGGCGGGCGGGTTCGGGCCGTGGACCCCCGCCTCCCCGGTGCCGTTGAAGGCGACCGTGCCGTCGGCGCCCTGGGTGACGCCCCCGCCGAACGGGCCGTTCGCCGTCGTGAACCCGTGGTCGGACAGCGTGGTGGTGAGGTGGGAGCCGTTGCCGGCCGGGGTGTCCACACCGGTCCGGGTGCCGTCGTACGTGACCTTGTCGCCCTGCGGGCTCTCGATCGTGTTCGTGCCGCCCGAGGTCTTGGAGGTGAAGCCGTCCGGGGTGGTCGTCTTCGTCGTGGTCTTCGGCTCCGGCTGCGGACCCCCGTCCGCCGTCGAGGCGGGCTTGGGCGTCGGCGGCTCGGTCTTGGTCTCGGTGGTCGTACCGTCCGGCGTGGTGACCTTGGTCTTCAGCGCGCCGGTGGTCTGGTCGCCCTCGGTCTTGCTCGTGATCCCGTGGAAGCCGGTCTTCTGCGGCATCTCGCGGCCGTTGACGTGCAGCAGGCTGCCCGGGGTGAAGCTCGACGCCGAGAACGCCTTGCCGACGTTGCTCTTGAACCTGCCCTGCGTGGTGAAGGCGTCCTTGAGGTTGTTGGCGAACTTCGTGCCTCCGAGCACGGCGAAGCCGCCGCCGACGGCCGCACCCACCGCGGCCCCGGCGAGGATCCTCCCCGCGTCCAGTTGTCTGCCCGCGGCGACGTCCGAGATGACGGTCGCGGTCGCGCCGAGCGCGAACTCGGTGCTCCCCTCGGCGACCGCCTTCTGGGTCACCACGAAGGCCGGCCTCACCTTCAGCCCGTCGTAGTTGACGCCCCGGCCCAGCGGGGTGAGGACCTTGCGGGTGAAGGTGGAGGTCTTCGCCCAGCCCTTGACCGCGTTCGACATGGTGCCCGCGCCACGGCCCGCGGTCGCCAGCGCCTTGCCCAGCGGCGCGAACTTCGAGAGGACGTTGCCGAGTCTGCCCAGTTGGCCCAGCAGCACCCCGCCCGGCACGATGGTGAGCAGACCGACGATCAACTCGCCTATCTCCAGATGCCCCTGGGAGACCATCCGGATCACCGACAAGCCGAAGGCGAGTGCCCCGATGAGGATGCCGACCACCGGGAAGAAGATCGCGACGAGACCGGCGAAGATGCCGATGATGATCTCGAAGATCGGGTGGTCCGCGAGCCAGTCGCCGATCTTCTGGAAGATGTTGCGCGCCGGAATGGCCTGGTCCGCCGCCGCGTCCAGGGCCCGGGAGGCGGTGGCGGACCCGTCTTCGCGCATCTGCTGGGCCTGCTGGGCCAGCACCGCCGCCGCCGACAGCTGCGACTTGGCGTTGCCGACCTCCGTCACCTGCGCGTCATGGCTCGACGTCTGCTCCGGCGTGGCGTTCTGGGGCAGGTCGGGGACCACCACCGAGGCGGCCGCCGCGACGGGCCCGCCCTGGTCGATCGCCCGGTCCAGCAGGCTCTGCGCCTCGGTGAGCACGCCCGCGTAGACGGAGTACGCGTCGGCCGCCGAGTGGAAGGACGTCCGCGTCTGGTCCAGGAAGCGCGGCATGTCCCTGATCTTGTCCTGCAGGGCGGCCATCGCCTGGCCCTTGCCGTGCCGGATCGCGGCGTCGGTGCCGAGCAACCGGTAGGCCTGGTCCGCCTGGTCGCCCAGGTCCCGGTACGTCCGGGCGAGGGTGCGGATGGCCTCCGGGTCGCCCGGGGTGGGGTCGCTGTCGAAGCCGAGCGCTTCCCATCCGCTGGTGTGCCGTCTCGCCATAGCGCTGTCGCCCTTCCCCGATCGTTCACCGCTCGGCCGTGCCAGTAGTAACTCCGGTATGGCTAGGCTCAGTTCACAACATGACTTTCTCGCGCCCGGGTGAACTGTTCATGACAGCAGCGTTTCGGGCGGGTACTGCTCAGGAGGATGGAGATTGCGCTCCGCAAACGTTTCGGCCATGTGCGTCGCGGTCCTGGTCAGGCGCCCGGCCGCGCTCGTACTGGCCCTCGGGATCGCTGTCGCCGCGACGGCCCTGACGCCGGCCCGTACGGCGTCGGCGGTTCCGGCCCGCGCAGCCACCGCGATCGCTGTCGCAGCGGTCACCGCGGACGCCGCGGACGACGTCAGGTACTACGTCGTCACGTCCCCCGAGCAGAACGGCGGACAGCAGGAGACCCTCCTCGCCATCGCGGAGCGCACCCTCGGCGACGGCGACCGGTTCTCCGAGATCCTCGCCCTCAACACCGGCCGCGTGCTTCCGGGCGGTTCCACGTTCACCAGGCCCGAGCAACTGGTCCCCGGCTTCGCGCTGCGCCTGCCCGACGACGCGAACGGTGAGGGCGTGCGGGTGGGGCCGCTGCCCGAGGCCACGGCGGCGGTCCCGATCGCGGCGGCGTCCCCGGACCCCGCCGCCACCGGAACGGCCGCGTCCGGCCGGCGGGTTCCGATCGGCCCCCTCGTCGTCGGCGGCATCGGCCTGGCCCTGCTGACCGTCCTTGTCATCGCCCGCCGCACCCTGGGCCGGATCGCCCGCCGCACCGGCACCGCCCTGCGCGCCGCCGCCCGTCTCCTGCGGCCGCGCCTGCCGCGGGCCGCCCAGCGCGCGCTGCGCCGCCGGCGCCGGGCCGCCCTGGGCCGCTCCCTGGTAGCCGACACCCGCACGCTGCCGGTCGTACGGCACACCCTGCGCGAGCTGCTGGCCGCACCCGGTCCGGTCACCGGGCCGGCCGGCGCGTCCACCCGGGTCTACAGCGTGCTCGCGCTCCCCACCAAGATGCTCGCCGCCGTCTCCGCCGGCGGCGCGCCCGCCCCGGCGCGGTGGACCGCCCTCGACGCCACCCGCTGGGAGCGCACGGGGGTCCCCACGTCCGTGGAAAACGACGCCCAGTCCGGCGGCCTGCCCCTGCCGCTGCTGGCCCGAGCGGGTGTGACCGGACGCGGCCACGCCCAGTTCCTGGTCGACCTCGGCCAGCTCAACGGGACCCTCAGCATCCTCGGTGACCTCCGCGTCGCCCGCGACACCCTGGCGGCGCTGGTGCGCAGCCTGCTGGACACCGCGCGCCAGGACAGCGCCGCGGTCACCGTGGTGGCCGTCGACCCGGCCCGCACCGTTCTGCCCGACCTGCACGCCCAGCACGGACTGCTCAGGGTCCCCGGACTCCAGGACGTCAGCGGTGGATCCCGGTCCCCGCTGGCCGTCCCCGCGCCGGAAGTCGGTGCCGGCCTCATCCGAAGCGCCACCCGCACCGGCCCCGTCACCGGCGTCCTCGTGCTGGCGCAGCCGCCCACCGGGAACGATCTCCCCGCGCTCGCCCGGCTCTCCTCCCGGGACGGCGGCTGGATCGTGCTCGCCGCCGGGGACGTCCCGGGCGCCCACTGGCGCTGGTACGCCGAGGAGGACGGCACCGTCGACACCGGGATCCTCGGCCACAAGGTCTTCGTCCCGGTCCAGACCGCACCGGAGCACGCGGGCACCGTCTGAGGCCGGGCTCGTGCCCCTGGCCCGTGACGTCAGCCGGTGGGCCCCGCACGACCGGGGGCCGGCCGCCGGTCGCGGAGCCGACCTGCCGAGGACGTGCCGGCGGTCGTCTCCGAGCCGGTGACGAACGCCCGCCTGCACGCGGGCGGCCGGGCGGTGGACCGGCTCAGGCCGGCAGCGGCTCGGTGCGGATCACGGTGAACACCGCGCCCTCGGGGTCGGTGACGGTGGCCACCCGCCCGTACGCGGAGTCGCGCGGGGCGCGCAGGACGTTGCCGCCGAGCTCGACGACCTGGCGCGCGGCCGCGTCGGTGTCGGTCACCTCGAAGTACGCCATCCAGTGCGCGCCGCGATCGCGCGGCAGACCCCGGCCGACGCCGTGGATGCCGCCCACCGGGTGGCCGTCGAGCTGCAGGGTGAGGTAGTCGAAGTCGGTCGAGACGACGTGCTGGGTCTCGAAGCCGAAGACCAGCGAGTAGAACGCGGCGACCATCGACGTCTCGCGGGTGACCAGTTCGTTCCACACGGGCGAGCCCGGTTCGCCGGAGGTCTCGATGCCCCGGTGGCGCACGGCCTGCCAGATCCCGAACACCGCCCCCAGCGGGTCCAGGGCGATCGCCAGCCGCCCCGCGTCGTCCGCGTCCAGCGGGCCCACGCCGACCGTGCCGCCGCAACCGCGGACCAGTTCGGCGGTCTTGTCCGCGTCGTCGGCGGCGAAGTACGTGGTCCACGCGATCGGCAGCTGCCGGCCCCGGGGCAGTTCGCCGATACCGGCCACGCTCTTCCCGTTCAGCGTGGCGCGCACAGAGGTGTCCAGCGAGGACGGACCCGGGTGGAACTCCCAGCCGAACAGGTGGCCGTAGAACTCCTGCGTGGCCTCGACGCCGCGTGCCAGCAGGCTGACCCAGCACGGAGTCCCGTGCGGGTGGCGGTTCCCTACCTCGGTCATCAATTCTCTCCTGGGGAGCGGCGCTCGGGGTCGTGGAGGAGGTACCACAGCAATGCTCGCACCACAGGGCCTGCCGCGTCCGGGGGCCGCGCCGCAGGGTCCCCGTGCCGGGTGACCACAATGGGCTCATGCATCCTGTCATTACCGTAACCGAATTGGCCGCGCGGCCGAAGGGCGCGTCAGACGGCGGGCCCGTCCTGCTCGACGTCCGCTACCGGATGGGCGGGCCGCCCGGACGCCCCGAGTACGAGGCCGGCCACCTCCCCGGCGCCCACTACGTCGACCTGGAGACGGAACTCGCCGGGCCGCCCGGCGACGCCGGCCGCCATCCCCTGCCGGACGTGGCGGTGTTCACCGCCGCCATGCGGCGCGCGGGCGTCGGCCCGGACCGGGACGTCGTCGTCTACGACAACTGGCTGGGCTGGGGCGCCGCCCGTGCCTGGTGGCTGCTGCGCTGGGCCGGACACGAGCGGGTGAGGGTGCTGGACGGCGGCCTCGCGGCCTGGACGGCGGCCGGCCTCCCGCTGGAGACGGGCGCACCGGCCGACGGGGACGGGGACTTCACGGCGGTCCCGGGCGGGTTGCCCCTGCTCGACGCCGACGGCGCGGCGGCACTGGCGCGCGAGGGCGTGCTCCTCGACGCCCGGGCGTCGGAGCGCTACCGCGGCGAGGTCGAACCCATCGATCCCGTCGCCGGGCACATCCCCGGTGCGGTCAGCGCCCCCACGACGGAGAACGTGGACCCCGCCACCGGGCTCTTCCTTGCGCCCGGCGACCTGACGGCCCGCTTCGCCGGCGTCGGTGCCACCGCCGGCACCGCGGTCGGTGTCTACTGCGGCTCGGGTGTCTCGGGTGCCCACGAGGTGCTCGCCCTCGCGGCGGCCGGCGTTCCCGCCGCCCTCTACGTCGGCTCCTGGAGCGAGTGGTCGCACTCCGGCCGCCCCGTGGCGACGGGCCCCCAGCCGGGCTGAGGCCCGGCACTCCCACCCGTCCGTCCACGGCGCGTCACCCTCGCGTGGCCCCGCGACGGTGCCGGCCGGCGGACGGGCGGGAGAACCGGGCGGCTTTCGACGGGCCGCGCCCTGCGGTGTGCCCTGACCCGTCGCCCGACGGTGGTGCCGCCGTGTCAGTCCTGCTTCTTGCGGCGGCTGCCGAAGACGATCTCGTCCCAGCTCGGCACCGTCGCCCGCCGTCCCGGCCGGACCCCGTCCGCCTCGGCCTGCCGGTCGGTGGAGCCGACCAGCCGGTCCCGGTGGGCGCCAACGGACCGCGGCATGAGGACGTCCGCGTACGCGGATCCCGCGCTCGCGGCGGGCGCCGGCGGCACGGACTCCTCGGCCTCGGGGTCGTCGACCGCACCGTCGGTGCCCGCCGCCGCGGCCGCGGGAACCTCCGGTGCCGCGGGCGATGCGGGCTGCGAGGGGACGACCATGTCGCCGCGGAAGCTCGGCACGGCCTCCAGGAGGCTGGTCAGGGAGTCGCGTTCCTCCTCGGCCCGCTCCTCCGCGCCGCTCGCGCGTTCCGGCCGCTCCATGACCCGGTCGCGCGGCAGCCGCGCGATCCTCGGCACGAAGGGGTAGCTCGGTTCCGCGGGCTCCTGGGTGGCCTCGCCGATCAACGCGCGCGCCTCGTCGTCGACGGCCTGGACCAGCCGCCGCGGCGGGTCGTAGGTCCAGCTCGCCGAATGCGGCTCACCGGCGACGCGGTAGACGAGCAGCACCTCCCAGGTGCCGTCGTCGCGCCGCCAGGAGTCCCAGACGACGGAGTCCTTCTCGGCGCCCCGCAGCAGCAGCCGTTCGGCGACGGCCTCGCCGAGCTGCGGTCCGGTGCTCTCGCCCTGACGCCGTACCGGGGTCTTGCGCGCCCGCTCCGCCATGAAGGCGCGCTCCGCGAGCACGGGGCCCTCGAAGCGCCGCACCCGCTCGACGGGGATGCCGGCGAGCTGCGCGACCTCCTCGGCGGTGGCGCCCGCTCTTATCCGCGCCTGGATGTCGCGGGGGCGCAGATGGCTCTCGACCTCGATCTCGATCTGGCCCAGCCGCGCCCGGTCGTTGCGAATGGCGGCACGCAGGCGTTCGTCGATCGGGAGTGTGTACTCCGTGCTGTCGGCAGCCTTGAGCACCAGTCGTGTGCCGTCGTTGCTGACGGCCACGACACGCAATTCGGGCACGGTTACCTCCCGGGTGGTGCCTGCCGACGTCACGTGCGTCGCTGCTCCCGATGGACGAGTGTGACCTGCCCGGGTGCAGCCTGCCACAACCTTGCTGAGTTTCCCGGCGTGTCGGGCATGTGCCGTGACGCGCCGTTATGGCACGGTTACCTATTTGCAACGCTGAGTGACCAAACGCGTCACTCGGCGCCACGTGTCTCCGGGTCGCTCGACAGCACCCCGGGATGAAGTGCGCCGTCTCCCCCCGGAGCCAGGATTTGTCACAGTACTCCATTTGGGCCACGCCGGTGGGGCGCCGCGCCGTCGAACTTTGTGCGGGTCAAGGGAGTTGGCCGGGGACCGTTACGCAATCTCCACAAATGGAGGCTTGGGATCTACTCGCCCAGCACCCGCCGCAGGTAGTCGTTGCGGAACAGCCGGTCCGGGTCGAGCCGGTCCCGCAGCGCGGTGAACTCGCCGAAACGCGGATACGCCTTGGCGAACCAGTCCGCGTCCCGGGTGTGGACCTTGCCCCAGTGCGGCCGGCCCTGATGCGCCGTCATTATTTCCTCGACGGCCGTGAAGTACTCCTGGTACCGGCTGCCCCGGTACATGTGGACCGCCACGTAGGCGCTGTCGCGCCCCGAGGCCGTCGACAGCGCGATGTCGTCCGCCGGGGCGACCCGCACCTCCACCGGGAAGCTGATCCGCAGGGCCGAGGAGTCGACCATCGACTTCAGCTCCCGCAGGACCTCCACCGCCGCGGCCCGTGGAACGGCGTACTCCATCTCCACGAAGCGCACCCGGCGCGGGTGGGTGAAGACCTTGTACGGGATGTCGGTGTAGGTGCGCGCGGACAGGGCCCGGCTGGAGACCTGCGCGATCCCGGGGATCAGCGACGGCGCGGCCTGCCCGAGCGCGCAGGCGGCCCGGAAGACGCCGTTGGAAAGGAACTCGTCGTCGAGCCAGCCGCGCACCGGGGGCACCGGCGCCGCGGGGCCCTGGCTGCGGTTGTTGCGCTTGGTGTTGCAGCCGTCGGTGTGCGGGAACCAGTAGAACTCGAAGTGCTCGTTCTCCTCGACGAGTTGGTCGAACTCCCCGAGCACCCGGTCGAAGCGCATCGGTTCCTCGCGGGCGGTGAGCAGGAAGACCGGCTCCACCGCGAAGGTGAGGGAGCTGACCACGCCCAGGGCGCCGAGCCCGATCCGGGCGGCGGCGAAGACGTCGGCGTTCTCCTCGGCGGAGCACGTGAGCACCGAGCCGTCGGCCGTCACCAGTTCCAGCGCGGTGATCTGGGCGGCGATGGAGGCCGAGTCGCGGCCGGTGCCGTGGGTGCCGGTGCTGGTCGCCCCGGCCGCGGTCTGCTCCATGATGTCGCCCATATTGGTGAGCGACAGACCCTCGGCGGCGAGGAACGCGTTCAGGTGCTTCAGCTGGACGCCGGCCTCGACGGTCACGGTCCCGGCCGCGCGGTCCAGGGAGCGTATGGAACTCATGCGCTCCGGGCGGATCAGGACGCCGGCGGTGGCCGCGGCGGAGGTGAAGGAGTGCCCGGTGCCCACGGCCTTGGCCGGCAGGCCGTCCGCGGCCGCCTTCCGCACGGCGGCGACCAGCTCCTCCAGCGAGGCGGGTGACACCTCCCGTGCCGGGACGGCCCGCACGTTGCCCGCCCAGTTATGCCATGTGGCCTTCCCGGCGGTTCTGTTCGTCGTAGCCATGCGTACGCGATCCCTCCAGCTCCGGCGCCGGCTCCAGCCGGCGGTACCCCAGGAAGGCCGCCACCACGGCGAGTGCCGCGGCGGAGGCGGGCACCGCGAACGCCGCCCGGGCCCCCGCCGCGTCGATCACCCACCCGGCGAGCGAGGCCCCGAGCGCCACACCGACCGCGAGCCCCGTGCTCGTCCACGTCATACCCTCGGTCAGCTTCGCGCGCGGTACCAACTGCTCGACGAGCGCCATGGTCGTGACCATCGTCGGCGCGATGGACAGGCCCGCGACGAACAGCGCCACGGCCAGGAACGGCAAGTTCCCGACCAGTAGTGGCGGGATCATACTCACGCCCATGGCCCCCACGCCCAGCAAAAAGCGACGGGAGGCCGTGCCACGCGGTCTCATCAGGCCGAAAAGGACTCCCGCGAGGCAGGATCCTGACGCGTACACGGCGAGGACGAGGCTGGCGGCGGCCTTGTGGCCCTGTTCCTGGGCGAACGCCACGGTGGTGACGTCCACCGCGCCGAAGATCGCCCCGGTCGCCACGAAGGTGAGCACCAGGACCCGCAGCCCGGGCGAAGCGAGCGCCGAACCCCGCGTGTGCTGCTCGCGCGGGTGCGGCGGCGGTTCGGTGGAGCGCTGCGCGGTGAGCAGGAAGGTGCCGGCGGCGAGGAAGACCGCCGCCAGCAGGGGACCGGCCTCGGGGAACCACACGGTGCACAGCCCGATGGACAGGATCGGGCCCACGATGAAGCAGATCTCGTCGACCACGGACTCGAAGGAGTACGCGGTGTGCAGCAGGGTCGGCGAGCCCCGGTGGATGGCCGCCCACCGCGCCCGCACCATGGCGCCCAGGCTCGGCGTCAGCCCGGCGGCCGCGACGCAGGCGAACAGCGTCCAGTCCGGCGCCCCGGTCCGTACGCACACCAGCAGCGCGGCGACGGCGAGCACCGTGGTTCCGGCCGCCGGGCGCAGCACCCGGCGCTGGCCGTACCGGTCCACCAGCCGGGAGACCTGCGGCCCGAGCGCCGCCCCCGACAGCGCCAGTACGGCCGCGAGCGCGCCCGCGATCCGATAGCGGCCGGTGACCTGGGACATCATCGTCACGATCCCGATGCCCAGCATGGACAGCGGCATCCGGCCGATGAGGCCGGCAGCGGCGAAGCCCCTGGTCCCGGGGGTGGAGAAGATCGCGCGATAGGGACTGGGCAAGGGGCGCTCCTCGGCTTCGTCGCCGATCCACGAGGGGGTGCGGGTAAGGAATGTGGCTGCTCATCACAGCTTACAAATGGAGCGCAAGCGATTTTTCCCGCCGCCCTCCGGCCCCGCCGCCCGCCGGCCTCCTGCGACCGCTCCCGCCCCGAGGCCCGCGCCGTTCCACGGCCGTCACCGGGCGGTGGGAGGATCGGAGACATGTCCGATCACACCGAGGCCGCCACTGCCGCTCCCTACGACGCACTGCTCCTGCTGTCCTTCGGAGGGCCCGAGGGGACGGACGACGTCGTCCCCTTCCTGGAGAACGTCACGTGGGGGCGCGGCATCCCGCGCGAACGCCTGAAGGAAGTGGGGCAGCACTACTTCCTGTTCGGCGGGGTCAGTCCCATCAACGCGCAGAACCGCGAACTGCTGCAGGCGCTGCGCAAGGACTTCGCAGAGCACGGCCTCGACCTTCCCGTGTACTGGGGCAACCGCAACTGGGCGCCCTACCTCACCGACACCCTGCGCGAGATGGCCGACGACGGCCGCCGCCGCATCCTGGTGCTGGCCACCAGCGCGTACGCCTCCTACTCCGGGTGCCGCCAGTACCGCGAGAACCTGGCCGACTCCCTTGCCGCGCTGGAGGCCGAGGGCCGCCCGGTGCCGCGGGTGGACAAGCTGCGCCACTACTTCAACCACCCCGGCTTCGTGCAGCCCATGGTCGACGGTGTCCTGACCGCGCTCGCCGAGCTGCCCGAAGAGGCGCGCGCCGGTGCGCACCTGGCCTTCACCACGCACTCCATCCCCCTCGCCGCCGCCGACACCTCCGGCCCGGCCGACGTGCACACCAAGGACGGGGCCGGCGGCGCCTACGTCGCCCAGCACCTGGACGTCGCCCAGGTGATCGCCGACGCCGTCCGGGAGGCCACCGGCACCGACCGTCCCTGGAAGCTCGTCTACCAGTCCCGCAGCGGCGCCCCCCACATCCCGTGGCTGGAGCCCGACATCTGCGACCACCTGGAGGAGCTGCACGCCTCCGGGGCGCCGGCCGCGGTCATGGTGCCGATCGGCTTCGTCTCGGACCACATGGAGGTCCGCTACGACCTCGACACCGAGGCCACCGCCAAGGCCGCCGAGCTCGGGCTGCCCGTGGCCCGCTCGGCCACGGTCGGCGCCGACCCGAGGTTCGCCGCCGCCGTCCGCGAGCTGGTCCGGGAGCGGGCCGCGGCCGAGCGCGGCCTCACGCCCGAACGCTGCGCGCTGGGCCGGCTCGGCGCGAGCCACGACGTCTGCCCGGTCGGCTGCTGCCCGGCCCGCAGCCCGCGCCCCGCCGCGGCGGGCGCCGAGTGACCGACACATGCCGACGCACAGCACAAGGAGCGCCGTGACCGACCAGCTGAAGGACGAACTCCTGGCGGTGGCCCTGGAGGCCGCCCGCAGGGCCGGGGAACTGCTGCGCGACGGCCGCCCGGCCGACCTCGGGGTGGCCGCGACCAAGAGCAGTCCGATCGACGTCGTCACCGAGATGGACCTCGCCGCGGAGAAGCTCATCGCCTCCTTCATCGGCGAGCGCCGGCCGGACGACGGGCTGCTCGGCGAGGAGGGCGCCAGCGCGCCGGGCACCACCGGTGTCCGCTGGGTGATCGACCCGCTCGACGGCACGGTTAACTACCTCTACGGCCTGCCCGGCTGGGCGGTGAGCATCGCCGCCCAGGTCGAGGGCGAGACCGTCGTCGGCGTCGTCGAGGCGCCCATGAGGCGTGAGAGCTACCGCGCCGTCCTCGGCCGCGGCGCTTGGGTGGGCGACGTCCGGGCCCGGCCGCGCCCCGCGCCGCCGTTCGAGCAGGCGCTGGTCGGCACGGGCTTCGGGTACTCCACCGAGGTGCGCACCGGACAGGCCGAGGTGGCCCGCCGGCTGATCCCGAAGGTGCGGGACATCCGCCGGGCCGGTTCGGCCGCGATCGACCTGTGCGACGTGGGCTGCGGCCGGCTCGACGCCTACTACGAGCGCGGGCTCAACATCTGGGACTACGCCGCGGGCGACCTCTTCGCCCGCGAGGCGGGCGCGCTCACCGGCGGCCGCCCCGGGGAGCCGCCGTCACCGCAGCTGACGGTGGCGGCGCCGACGGGGGTCTTCGAGCCGTTGCAGGCACTCCTGGAGGAACTGGGCGCCTGGCACGACTGACCGGCGGCCCCGGACCCGGGCACGCGAACGCCCCGGCACCTGTGCGGTGGCCGGGGCGCGGCGCCGGTTCCGGTTGCCCTCAGGCGATCTTGGGCAGCACCTGTACGCCGTGGTCGGCGGCGAGGCGGCGCAGATCGGCCAGTTCGGCCTCCTCGACCTCGGCCAGGAACTCGTCCCCCGCCTCCCGGGCGGCGAGCAGGTCCGACTCAGTGCTGTGTATGCGCTGCAGGATGCCAGTGGTGAATGCGTCCATCAGGTGGCGCCCCCTCGTCGTCGATAGGTGACACAGGGTGTGGGTGGGTACGGGTCGATGCGGCTGCGGGCAGGTTGTTCCGAGGTCCCCGCGGATCGCGCGACGGCTGCCGCCACAAGTCCACTGCGAACGCCCAAGGGGCGCGATCGGGGGTGTGCAGTCGTCCTCCCCAGGCCCGCCGGAGCGGAAACCTCCGCAACCCGAAGAATTCCGCGCCGAGTTCCCGTCCGCGCCACGCGCGGCCCACGACCGGTACGGACGCCGCTCCCCGCCACGCACGGTGTGGCCCGTGTCACGTGCGGTGCCGGGCGGCTCGGGGTCGGAGGGCGGCCGGAGGGCGGCCGGGGCACGGCCGCGGGGGCCGTCGCGCGCGGCCCGGGAACGCGCTCTTACCGCCGGTTTACGGCCTTCAGGTGCAGGATGGAGACGCATTCGGCCTGCGCACAGGCCGTTGAGAAGTGTTCACGGAAGGAAGGGCGCCTTGCGCGTACTGGTCGTCGAGGACGAACAGCTGCTCGCCGATGCGGTGGCCACGGGACTGCGCCGCGAGGCCATGGCCGTGGACGTCGTCTATGACGGCGGGGCCGCTCTGGAGCGGATCGGGGTGAACGACTACGACGTCGTCGTCCTCGACCGGGACCTGCCCGTGGTCCACGGTGACGACGTCTGCCGCAAGGTCGTCGAGCTCGGCCTGCCCACCCGGGTCCTGATGCTCACCGCCGCCGGCGACGTGAGCGACCGCGTCGAGGGCCTGGAGCTCGGCGCCGACGACTACCTGCCCAAGCCCTTCGCCTTCACCGAGCTGATCGCCCGCGTGCGGGCGCTCGGCCGGCGGACGACCGCCCCCCTGCCGCCGGTGCTGGAACGCGCGGGCATCCGCCTCGACCCCAACCGCCGCGAGGTCGTCCGCGAGGGCCGGCAGGTGCATCTGGCGCCCAAGGAGTTCGCGGTGCTGGAGGTACTGCTGCGCAGCGAGGGGTCCGTGGTGTCCGCGGAGCAGCTGCTGGAGAAGGCCTGGGACGAGAACACCGACCCCTTCACCAATGTGGTGCGGGTCACGGTCATGACGTTGCGCCGCAAGCTCGGCGAGCCCGCCGTGATCGTCACGGTGCCCGGCTCCGGCTACCGGATCTGATGCGCCGTGGCCACTTCCTCTTCCTCCTCGCCGGCGTCCTCCTCGTCGTCCTCGTCCTCCTCTTCGTCGTCGTCCTCGCCGACGACCCCGCCGCGCATCCCGCCGAAGCCCACCTGGGAGCCGGCGTCGCCGGCCGGCCGCGGTCCGCTGTTCCGTCCCACGATCCGGATACGGCTCACCCTGCTCTACGGCGGCATGTTCCTGATCGCCGGCGTCGTCCTGCTGTGGATCATCTACCTGCTGGCCGCACAGGCACTGCACGACGGCAACGAGCTGCCCTTCCGGCTGCTGAGCGGCCACGTGGCCACCACGACGCCCAGCTGCCAGCTGCCGAGCTCGGGGACGACCGACGAGTTCACCGACGCCATCAACGCCTGTATGCAGGACCGGCGCGAGGTCGCGCTCGACAGCCTGCTGCGGCGGTCGCTGTTCGCGCTGGTGGGTCTCGCCGTGCTGGCCTTCGCCTTCGGCTACCTGCTGGCGGGCCGTGTGCTGTACCCGCTGGGCAGGATCACCCGCACCGCGCAGGCCGTGGTCTCCTCCGACCTCAAGCGCCGTATCCACCTGGACGGGCCGGACGACGAGCTCAAGGAGCTCGCGGACACCTTCGACGAGATGCTGGAGCGGCTGGAGCGGTCCTTCGACGCGCAGCGCCGTTTCGTCTCCAACGCCTCCCATGAGCTGCGGACCCCGCTGGCGATCAACCGGACCCTGCTGGAGGTCCAGCTGTCCGACACCGCGGCCGGCCCGGAGGTCCAGCAGCTGGGGAAGACCCTGCTGGCCACCAACACCCGCAGCGAGCAGCTCGTGGAGGGCCTGCTGCTGCTCGCCCGCAGCGACAACGAGATCGTGGACCGCAAGCCCGTGGACGTGGCCGAGGCGGCCTCCCAAGCCCTGGAGCAGACCCGCAGCGAGGCCGACGCCAAGGGTGTGGCGCTCCGCAGCGAACTGCACGAGGCGGTGGTCCAGGGCAACGGCGTGCTGCTGGAGCGGATCGCGCTCAACCTCGTCCAGAACGCCGTCCGCTACAACGTCCCCGAGAACGGCTGGGTCGAGGCCACCACGGGTCTGGAACCGGGTCTCGCGGTCCTGACGGTCACCAACACCGGCCCGGTGGTTCCCGCCTACGAGATCGACAACCTCTTCGAGCCGTTCCGGCGGCTGCGCACCGAGCGGACCGGGAGCGACAAGGGCGTGGGACTCGGGCTGTCGATCGCGCGATCGGTGGCGCGGGCCCACGGCGGCACCATCTCCGCGGTGCCCCGCGAGGGAGGTGGCCTGGTCATGCGGGTTGCGATCCCCGTCTGAGGCACCCGGGAGCCGTTCCGCGACACCCCCGGGACCGTGTTCGCTTTGCGCTGAATTTTGCGGTCTGATCCCCGCGGCGGCATGCTGTGAGCGATTACACATACGATTCCGGCCGCGGGTACGCTCCGTGTTCGCCGGTCCGGGAAAAGAGCGGAAAAATCCATGTTTCCGCAGGTCATGATCACGGGAAGTACACGTGGAGGCGTGAGCAAGGTGCGACAACCCGGCCCTTTCCGGTCATGACCGGCAGTGGATCCGATCACCTCTTCGGGGGTGCGGTTGGGTGTCGATTGAGTAACGGCACTTGATGTAAGGCAAAATCTCCGCTTCGGGCCGGGCACAAGACCGGCCTCCCATGCGTTACGTGCGCTGGAGACACCGCAGACACCCAGAGGGGGAGAGCGATACATGGCTACTGATTACGACACACCACGCAAGACCGACGACGATGTCAACGAGGACAGCATCGAGGAACTGAAGGCTCGCCGGAACGACAAGTCCACGTCCACGGTGGACGTCGACGAGTTCGACCAGGCCGAGTCCCTCGAACTGCCCGGCGCCGACCTTTCCAACGAGGAGCTCTCGGTCCGGGTCCTGCCCCGGCAGGCCGACGAGTTCACCTGCATGAGCTGCTTCCTGGTGCACCACCGCAGCCAGCTGGCCTCGGAGAAGAACGGCAACCCGATCTGCCGCGACTGCGCGGCCTGACGGGACACCGGGATCGTGGACAGCGACGACGAGCGAGGCCGCGCGGCCTCGCTCGCGGGCGCATCGGAGGAACCGGCGGTCGACGACGGCCTTCCCGGACCTCCGAGCCGTGCCGCCCGCGGGCGTGCCCGCGCCAGGGCGGCACTGTCGACCCTCGCCGAGGGTTTTCTCGAGACGGCCCCGCGGATACCCGTACGGGACCTGGAGGCGCTCCGCCGGCAGTTCCCCGGGCTGGGGCCCGAGGAGCTGGCGGACAAGCTCGTGAGCGCCGCCACCCTGGGCACCGCGACGGTCGGCGCCGGCATCGGCGCCGCCGCGATGCTGCCCACCCCGCCCGCCATGCCCGCCGAGCTGGCGAGCGAGACGATCGGCGTCGCCCTGATCGAGTACAAGCTCATCGCCGAGCTGCACGAGGTCTACGGGCTGCGCGCCCCGGGCACGCTGCGGCAGCGCGCGGTGATGTACATCGCCGAGTGGACCGAGCGACGCGGCATCGACTTCTCCAAGCCGTCCACGCTGAACGTGGCGCTCGGCGGCCGGATGAAGCGCGAGCTGCGCCAGCAGCTCATGAAGCGCACCATGCGCAATCTGCCGACGCTGACCCCGTTCATGGTCGGCGCGGCCGTCGGCGCCGTGATGAACCGGCGCGACACCAGGAAGCTCGCGGAACAGATCCGCAAGGACCTGCGCGAGCGGCAGGTGCCCTGGGGGCTGCTCTCCGTCGAGGAGCCGCCGCCCGCCCTGGGACCCGGCGGGCCCGGGGAACTGCCGGCGAAGTCCGCGGAGACGGACGACTGAGGCCGCCGGTGCGGGCGCCTCAGGCGGTCCGCACGTCCCGCAGCGCGGCGGCCAGCCGCTCGGGGGCCCGCGTGGAGAGGTACAGGTAGGGGGTCGGATCCGCGGGGTCGGTGACCTCGACCTTCAGCGCGGTCGGCACGTACGACCGCAGCAGCATGAACGCGCGCGGATCGGCCTTGTACGAGCGCCAGGCCAGCGCCTCCTGGTGGTCCAGCACGGTCGCCTCGCCGAGCGCCCCCACCGGGATCCGTGCGTCGCCGGCGACCAGCGACCCGGCCACCACCCGCAGCCGCGCCGAGCCGTACGAGCTCACCGCGACCGCTCCGGCGGCCGTGCCCCCGACGAGGCCGCCCAGCAGCGGCAGCGCCCCGAAGGGCAGCAGGATCAGCGCCAGTGACACACCCGCGCCGAAGGCGAGCAGCCACCAGGAACGCGGCGCGGTCAGCCGCTCCTCATAGGTCATGCCGGTCATGGGACCCAGCTTGTCATGCCGCCCTGTCAGCGCCCGCCACGGGACCGCAGACGCGACAGGGCCTGCGCGGCGCGCGGCGCGGTGCGCAGGCCGATGGCGACCTGCTTGGCCCAGTCGGTGGCCGCGGTGGGCAGCGCGGCGTCCAGGACGGCCGAGGAGCGGGCGTCGTTGCCCACCAGGTACCGGGGGAGCGGCCGGGGCGCCGACAGCGCCCTGAGGACCGCACGGGCCACCGGGCGCGGTCCCGGCAGCTCGCGCTTGAGCAGGTCGTCCGCGGCCTCGTACCGGTCGCGGTACGGCGAGGCCGTGCCCTGGGGCAGCCGGGTGGCTCCGCGCTCCCAGATGTCGGTGCCGAAGGCCCCGGGCTCGACCAGCACCACCTTCACCCCGAACGGCGCCGCCTCCATGCGCAGCGCGTCCGTGATCGCCTCCAGGCCCTGCTTGCTCGCGCAGTACCAGCCGAGCAGCGGCATCGAGACCCGGCCGGAGATCGAGGAGATGTTGACGATGCGCCCCGCGCGCCGGGCGCGCATGGTCGGCAGCACGAGCCGGGCGATGCGCGCCGGTGCCACCAGATTGATCTCCAGCTGCTGGCGCACCTGTTCGTCGTCGACGTCCTCGATCGCACCGGGCTGCGCGATGCCCGCGTTGTTGACCACCGCCCAGGGACCCCCGTCGGTCATCGTGGCGATCTCCGTGAACGCCCGTACGGACGACGTGGCGTCCGCGACGTCGAGCAGTACGGTGCGCACCGAGGCGCCGGTCCTGGCCGCCGCCGCGCGCAGGGCCTCGGCCTTCTCCTCGGTGCGCACCGTGCCGATGACGTCGTAGCCGGCGTGGGCCAGTTCGAGGGTGATCGCCAGCCCGATCCCGCATCCGGCTCCGGTGACGACGACGGACCTGGGGGTCATGGGGTGCTCCAAGGGATGGGGGACACGTGCCGCGTGGCCGGAAGGAGAACGGGCGGGCGGCGGGAAAGGATCCCGCAGGAGGGTAGGGTCTCCCGCGTGAACGGAGCCACACCCGACGTCCCGGCCCGCCCGGGCCTGACACCGCCGAAGGACGCCTCGCCGCCGGTGCGGCACCCCGGCGCGCCCGCGCCCGGCGAACCACTCGGCGCGCACTACGAGCACTGCTTCGGCTGCGGCGGGGCACAGCCCCACGGCCTGCACCTGGAGGCACGGGCCGCAGAGGGCGTCGGCGTCACCGCCGAGTTCACCGTACAACCGGCCCACCAGGGCGCTCCCGGCCTCGCGCACGGCGGTGTGCTGGCGACCGCGCTGGACGAGACGCTCGGCTCCCTCAACTGGCTGCTGCGCACTATCGCGGTCACCGGGCGCCTGGAGACCGAGTACGTCCGGCCGGTCCCCGTCGGCTCCACCCTCCACCTGGACGCGCGCTGCACGGCGGTCGCCGGGCGCAAGATCTACTGCACCGCCACCGGCCGGATCGGCGGCCCCGACGGCCCGGTCGCGGTCCGCGCGGACGCGCTCTTCATCGAGGTCAAACTGGAGCACTTCACCGACCACGGCCGCGCGCAGGAGATCCAGGCCGTCATCGAGGACCCCGACCAGGTCAAGGCCGCCCGCGCCTTCGAGGTGAACCCGTGACCCGCCCGCCGGTGGACGTGCTGATCCGCCGGCTCGACGCGGACGTCCCGATTCCCTCGTACGGGCACCCTGGCGACGCCGGAGCGGACCTGGTCACCACCCGGGCGGCGGAGCTGGCCCCCGGTGAGCGGGCGGTGCTGCCGACAGGCGTCTCCATCGCCCTGCCGGAGGGGTACGCGGCCTTCGTGCATCCGCGCTCCGGGCTCGCCGCGAGGTGCGGAGTGGCGCTCGTGAATGCCCCAGGAACGGTTGATGCCGGGTACCGTGGGGAGATCAAGGTGATCGTGGTCAACCTGGACCCGCGCGAGAGTGTGCGGTTCGCCCCGGGGGACCGGATCGCGCAATTGGTCGTCCAGCAGGTCGAGCGGGTCCGCTTCCACGAGGTGGCGGAACTGCCCGATTCGGCGCGGGCGACGGGGGGCTTCGGCTCCACGGGGGGTCATGCCGCGGTGGACGGCCCTCCGGTCGGTCCGTCCGGCCATGGATACGCATCGGTCATCGCTGACCGGGAAGGACAGTGACGTGTTCCGTCGTCGTCGCAAGGAGCGCGAAGACGCCCTCGACGAGCTCGAGGCCGAGAGCCCTGACGAGCTGGCCGAAGACGCCGAGGAGTCGGACGACTCCATGGAGTCCCGTCGGTACAACCTTCCGCCCGCCCCGAGGCCGGACGGTCCGTGGGACGTGAGCGAGGTCGGCACGCCCGGCGAGGGCCGGGTGGACCTCGGTGGTCTGTTCGTGCCCGGCGTCCAGGGCATGGAGCTGCGGGTCGAGGTGGCCGGCGAGTCCATCGTCGCCGCCACCGTGGTGCTGCGGGACAGCGCCATCCAGCTGCAGGGCTTCGCGGCGCCGAAGTCCGAGGGCATCTGGGGCGAGGTCCGTGACGAGATCGCGTCAGGGATCACCAAGCAGGGCGGCATCGTCGACGAGGTCGAGGGTCCGCTCGGCTGGGAGCTGCGCGCCCAGGTGCCGGTCCAGTTGCCCAACGGGAACAACGGCGTGCAGGTGGTGCGCTTCGTCGGCTGCGACGGACCGCGCTGGTTCCTGCGCGGCGTCATCTCCGGCCAGGGTGCCGTGCAGCCGGAGACCGCGGGCCTGCTGGAGCAGATCTTCCGCGACACCGTGGTCCTGCGCGGCGAGACCCCGATGGCGCCGCGCGACCCGATCGTGCTGAAGCTGCCGAACGACGCCCAGATGGTCCCCGAGGGCATCGCCCAGGACCAGGACGGCGGGCGCTTCTCCGACGGCATCGACCCGATGCGCCGCGGACCGGAGATCACCGAGGTGCACTAGCGCCGCCGTACCGCCCGTCCGATGGGCCGACCCGCTTCCGCGGGGTCGGCCCATCGGCGTTTTCGCAGGTCGAATGGGTTCCTCCCAAGAGATCACCACGGCGGGCCCGGGCGCCCGTCAGTACGACGCGGACGCGCTCGGGCGGCCTGTTGACGGGATGTTTGCTGTCCTGGTCATTGTCCGTTCTTTCCTGATCCGGGAGCGCACGATGGCCGATCTGGTCTTCGTGGCCACCACGGTCGCGGTCTTCGCGCTGGTGGCCTTCATCGCCAAGGCGGTGACGAAGCTGTGAGTGCCGAGAACATCGTCGGCCTCGTCGTGGCCGTCGCTCTGCTGGGCTATCTCGTCCTCGCCCTCGTCTTCCCCGAGAGGTTCTGAGGCGCGGACATGAGCCCCGTCCTCGCGCAGGTGCTCCAGGTCGCCGCCCTCGTGGCGGCGCTGGCCCTGGTGTACCGGCCCTTCGGCGACTACATGGCCGCCGTCTACAGCTCCCGCAGGCACTTGCGGGTCGAGCGCGTCCTGTACCGCTGCTTCGGGGCCGACCCCGACGCCGAGATGCGCTGGCCGTCCTATCTGCGAGCGGTCCTGGCCTTCTCCTTCGTGGGCGTGCTGTTCCTCTACCTGTTCCTGCGGGTCCAGAACCACCTGCCGCTCTCCCTGGGGTTCGCCGCGATCACCCCCGACCAGGCGTTCAACACCGCGACCTCGTTCGTGACCAACACGAACTGGCAGTCGTACATGGGCGAGAACACCATGGGGCACGCCGCCCAGGCCGGCGGCCTGGCGGTGCAGAACTTCGTCTCGGCGGCGGTCGGCATGGCGGTGGCCGTGGCGCTGGTCCGCGGTTTCGCCCGGTCCCGCACCGGAGATCTCGGCAACTTCTGGGCCGACATGGTCCGCGGAACCATCCGCGTCCTGCTGCCGATCGCCTTCGTCGCCGCGATCGTCCTGATGGCCTTCGGCGCGGTGCAGAACTTCGCCGGCTGGCACGACGTCACCACGCTCGCGGGTGGCCGGCAGACCCTGACCGGCGGACCGGTGGCGTCCCAGGAGGCCATCAAGGAGCTGGGCACGAACGGCGGCGGCTTCTACAACGTCAACTCGGCCCACCCCTTCGAGAACCCCGACGCGTTCACCAACCTCTTCGAGATCTTCCTGATCCTGGTGATCCCGTTCTCCCTCACCAGGACCTTCGGCACGATGGTCGGCAGTGTGAAGCAGGGCTACGCGATCCTCGCCGCCATGGGGGTCATCTGGGTGGGCTTCGTCGCCCTGATGAGCTGGGTGGAGTTCGCCCACCCCGGATCGGCGAACCAGATCGCGGGCGCCGCGCTGGAGGGCAAGGAACAGCGTTTCGGCGTCGGGGCCTCGTCGCTCTTCGCGGTCAGCACGACACTGACCTCGACCGGCGCGGTGGACTCCGCCCTCTCCTCCTTCACCGGGCTCGGCGGCGGCATCGCCCTGCTGTCGATGATGCTCGGCGAGATCGCTCCCGGCGGCACCGGTTCCGGCCTGTACGGCATCCTGATCATGGCGATCATCGCGGTGTTCCTCGCGGGTCTGATGGTCGGCCGCACCCCGGAGTTCCTGGGCAAGAAGGTCGGCACGCGCCAGATCAAGCTCGCCGCGCTCTACATCCTGGTCACCCCGGCGATCGTGCTCTGCTTCACGGCCCTGGCCATGGCGCTGCCGACCCCGCCGCACTCCATGCTGAACAGCGGCCCGCACGGTTTCTCGGAGGTGCTGTACGCCTACACCTCGGCCGGCAACAACAACGGCTCCGCCTTCGCGGGGCTGAGCGCCGACACGCAGTGGTACAACACCACGCTCGGCCTCGCGATGGTCCTCGGCCGGTTCGTGCCGATGATCTTCGTCCTGGCCCTGGCGGGTTCGCTCGCCCAGCAGAAGCCGGTCCCGGCCACCGTCGGCACCCTGCGCACCGAGAAGCCGCTCTTCGCGGGCCTGCTCGTCGGCGCGATCCTGATCGTGACGGGTCTGACCTACTTCCCGGCGCTGGCCCTCGGCCCGCTGGCGGAGGGGCTGTCATGAGCCGCCCGGACCGTACCGACCCCGCGGGGGAATCCAAGTCCACGGAATCGTCCGCGCGCGCGTCCAAGGGAGGGACGGCGCCGCACGCCCCCGACACGGGTCAGGGCGGGCGCGTCTCGGGCGGTCTGTTCGACCCGGCGCAGCTGCTGAAGTCCCTGCCGGACGCGCTGCGCAAGCTCGATCCCCGGGTGATGGTCAAGTCCCCCGTCATGTTCGTCGTCCTGGTCGGCTCGGTGCTCACCACCGTGCTGGCGGCGCTGTCCCCCGCCGCCTGGTTCGGCTGGGCGATCACCGTCTGGCTGTGGCTGACCGTGACCTTCGCCAACCTGGCGGAGGCGGTCGCCGAGGGCCGCGGCAAGGCCCAGGCCGACACCCTGCGCAAGGCCAAGACCGACACCGTCGCCCGCCGTCTGGTCGACGGCAAGGAGGAGCACGTCCCGGGCGCCGAATTGCGCGTCGGCGACCTGGTGGTGTGCGAGGCCGGTGACGTCATCCCGGGTGACGGTGACGTCGTCGAGGGCGTTGCGTCGGTGGACGAGTCGGCGATCACCGGTGAGTCGGCCCCGGTCATCCGGGAGTCCGGCGGCGACCGCTCGGCCGTCACGGGCGGCACCAAGGTGCTCTCGGACCGCATCGAGGTCCGGATCACCACCAAGCCGGGCGAGACCTTCATCGACCGGATGATCGCGCTGGTCGAGGGCGCCTCACGGCAGAAGACGCCCAACGAGATCGCGCTCAACATCCTGCTGGCCTCGCTGACCATCGTCTTCCTGCTGGCGGTCGTGACCCTGCAGCCGTTCGCGATCTACGCGGGCGCCGAGCAGTCGATGATCGTCCTGGTCGCGCTGCTGGTCTGTCTCATCCCGACGACCATCGGCGCCCTGCTGTCGGCGATCGGCATCGCGGGCATGGACCGGCTGGTGCAGCGCAATGTGCTGGCCATGTCCGGCCGTGCCGTCGAGGCCGCCGGTGACGTCTCCACCCTGCTGCTGGACAAGACCGGCACCATCACCCTCGGCAACCGCCAGGCCTCGGAGCTCGTCCCCGTGCCGGGCGGGGGCGAGGCCGAACTGGCGGACGCGGCGCAGCTGTCGTCGCTGGCCGACGAGACGCCCGAGGGCCGCTCCGTGGTCGTCCTGGCGAAGGAGAGGTACGGCCTGCGGGCCCGGAGCGAGGGCGAGCTCGGTCGCGCCGAGTTCGTGGCCTTCACCGCCCAGACCCGCATGTCCGGCGTCGACCTGGAGGACCGGAAGGTCCGCAAGGGCGCCGCGTCCGCGGTGACCGCGTGGGTCGCGCAGAACGGCGGCGACGTCGCGGCCGACGCCCAGCGGGTCGTGGACTCCATCTCCGCCGCCGGCGGCACCCCGCTGCTGGTCGCGGTGAAGGACCGTGACCGGGCCCGGGTCCTGGGTGTCATCCATCTGAAGGACGTCGTCAAGGAGGGCATGCGGGAGCGGTTCGACGAGCTGCGGCGGATGGGTATCCGCACGGTGATGATCACGGGTGACAACCCGCTGACCGCGCGGGCGATCGCGCAGGAGGCGGGTGTGGACGACTTCCTCGCGGAGGCGACGCCCGAGGACAAGATGGCGCTGATCAAGCGGGAGCAGGCGGGCGGCAAACTCGTCGCGATGACCGGTGACGGCACCAACGACGCCCCGGCGCTGGCGCAGGCCGATGTCGGCGTGGCGATGAACACCGGTACTTCGGCCGCCAAGGAGGCCGGGAACATGGTGGACCTGGACTCCAACCCGACCAAGCTGATCGAGATCGTGGAGATCGGCAAGCAGTTGCTGATCACCCGTGGCGCGCTGACGACCTTCTCCATCGCCAACGACGTGGCGAAGTACTTCGCGATCATCCCCGCGATGTTCGCGGTCGTCCACCCGGGCCTGGACAAGCTCAACATCATGCGGCTGTCCTCGCCGGAGTCCGCGATCCTGTCCGCGGTCGTCTTCAACGCGCTGATCATCATCGCGCTGGTGCCCCTCGCCCTGCGCGGTGTGCGGTACCGGCCGAGCAGCGCCGACCGGATGCTCCGCCGCAACATCGGGATCTACGGCCTCGGCGGCCTGGTCGCCCCGTTCATCGGCATCAAGATCATCGACCTGCTCATCTCCCTGATCCCCGGGATCGGCTGACGGCCATGAACGCTTCCGTACGCCATTCCGCCCGGCTGCTGTGGAGCGCGCTGCGCGCTCTGCTGGTCCTGACCGTGGTGCTCGGCGTGGCCTACCCCGTCGCGGTGTGGGGCGTGGGCCAGGCGGCCTTCCGCCGGCAGGCGGGCGGCTCGGAGGTGAGGGCCGACGGCAGGGTCGTCGGGTCGAGGCTCATCGGCCAGAACTTCACGACCGGCAAGGACTTCGCGCCCGACCCCCGGTGGTTCCAGCCGCGCCCCTCGGCCGCCGACGCGGGCGCCGGTGCGGGCCCCTACGACCCGACCCACACCAGTGCCTCCAACCTGGCGGTCACCGGCAAGACGCTGACCGACCTGGTGAAGGAGCGGGGGCAGGAGGTCGCCGCTCTCAACCACGTGCCGCGGTCCGAGGTCCCCGCCGACGCGGTCCAGGCCTCCGGCTCCGGCCTCGACCCGGACATCTCCCCGGCCTACGCGGCCGTCCAGACGGCGCGGGTCGCCAAGGCCAACGGCCTGCCCACCGCCGAGGTCGCCAGGCTCGTCGAGGAGCACACGCACGGCCGTGAGTGGGGCTTCCTCGGCGAGCCGACCGTCAACGTCCTGGAGCTCAACATCGCCCTCCGGCAGCTGGCCCGCTGACCATCCCCTCCCGTCCGCGACGGGTGCGTGCGTACGCCGTCCCGCCGTCGCGCTCCGAAGGGGGCGGCCCCGGTCCGCCGTGCACCGGCCGCAGGTCCAGGCCGTGAGCCTCGAAGGGATCGCGCCCGTGCCCGGTCGGCAGGGGGGCCGCCGGCGTGGGAGAACGCGGGCCGCGCGTCAGGGACGCGTCAAGGGCGTCGGGGGCGGCGTACGGAACCCGCCAAGGCGGGGGGACGGGGCCGCGATCGCGGGAAGAGTGGTGCTCGCGAGGGGGGCCTGCGGAGGCCGCTCCGCGGTGTGCGGAGGGGGGCGCAGCCCGATGGCGGTCGCCGTCATTGCTGCGGAAGGCCGGGAGGCGCCTGCGGGGGCGCCGGAACCGGACCCGGAAGGACGCCACCGCGTCCCGCCGGAGGCCCCCGCGCGCCGGCCACGGAGGCCGCGCGGCCGTCGCCCGGTCACCGAACCGGCACGGTTGCGCGGCTTCCGCGCGGTCGTGCTGACCGCGTGCGCCGCGCTCGCGGCCGTCCTGGTGACCGGCGGCGTGGCCGCCGACGCCTCCTGGGACGCGGTCCGGGACCACTCAGCACCCCGTGTGACCAGCGCGACCGGGCTGTACTTCGCCCTCAACGACATGGACGCCCAGATCGCCAACCAGTTGCTGGCCGGCGACACCGCGTCCCTCGCCCGGACCCGCGCCGACGCGGCCCGCGTGTACGAGCGGCGCCGCGTCGAGGCCGCCGGCTACCTCCGCGACCTGGCCGCGGCGGCCGCCGGTGATCCGGCGGGCGAGCGCGAGGTCGCCGGCGCCATCGCGGACTTCGGGGCGTACGAGGAACTGGCCGCCCGCGCCCTCGCCCTCGGCCGCACCGCGGAGTACCGCAACGCCTCGCACCTGATGCGGACGCGCCTGCTGCCCGAGGCCGACGCCCTGGTGACCGCGAACGACCGCGCCTTCGAACACACCTACCGGGACGCCCTCGGACGGGCCGCGTGGGCGCGCGCCGCGCTGATCGGCACGGGCCTGGCGCTGCTGGCCGTCCTCGTCGCGCTGCAGATCCACCTCGCGGGACGTTTCCGCCGCGTGGTCAACCCCGGTGCCGTCGCGGCCACTCTCCTCGTGCTCGCGGTGACCGTCGTGGGCGCGGCCGGGATCGGCACCCAGCGGCACGACCTGGAGGTCGCCCGGCGGGACGCGTTCGACTCCGTTCTGGCCCTCACCCGCGCCCGTGCCGTCGCGTACGACGCCAACGCCGACGAGTCCCGCTACCTGCTGGACCGGGCCCACTCCGGCGCGCAGGAGGCCGCCTTCCTCGGCAAGAGCCAGCGGCTGCTGCGGGTGCCGGGCGCCACGATCGACACCTACGCCACGGGGCTCGACGACGTCCGCGTCGCCGACGGCGCGACGGGCTATTTCGGCGACGAGTTCCGGAACATCACCTTCCCCGGCGAACGCGCCGCCGCCGGCCGGGTGCTCGCCCGCTACCGGGCCTACCAGCGCGACGACCGCACCGTCCGCACCCTCGCCCGGGCCGGCCGGCACACCGAGGCCGTCGCCTACTGCACCGGCTACGGCCCCGGTGAGTCCAACCACGACTTCGCCGCCCTCGACGCGGCGCTGCGCGACGTCATCGCCATCAACATGTCCGCCTACGAACGCGCCTCCGCCGACGGCGCCCGCGGCGCGCTCCCTCAGCCGCTCGGGCTCGCGGGCGGTGTGGCCGCGGCGGCGGCCCTGGTCCTGCTGGGCCTGCGCCCCCGCCTCGCCGAGTTCCGCTGACCGGTGCCGGCGGGGGCGGCCGGTCAGCCCACGTCAAGGGGATGTCAAGGGCGCTCCGCGCGGCGTCATGGCTTCGCCAACGGCCTGGGCGGCGAAGACGGCGAAGCGCTTCGCTGCCAGTGAGGCGGTGCTCCGAACCGCACACTCCGCGCAAGGAGGCGCATCAGGTGGCGCACAGCGTCGTCGCGGGCCATCCGCCGGGCCGGGTGCCCGGTCGGCTCAAGGTGTACCTCGGCGCGGCTCCGGGGGTCGGCAAGACGTACCGGATGCTCGACGAGGGCCGACGGCGGGCCGCGCGCGGCACGGACGTGGTCGTGGCCCTCGCGGAGTGCCACGGCCGCCCGCGCACGCTGGAGATGCTGCACGGCCTGGAGGCCGTGCCCACGAGGCGGAGTACGCACCAGGGTGTGGAGCGCGCCGAACCCGACGTCGCCGCCGTGCTCGCCCGCCGTCCCGCGGTGGCGCTGGTCGACGAACTCGCCCGCACCAATGCGCCCGGCGGCCGGAACGCCAAGCGGTGGCAGGACGTCGCCGAGCTGCTGGCCGCCGGGATCGACGTGGTCACCGCGGTCGACATCCGGCACCTGGAGTCCCTGAACGACGTGGTGCGGGAGATCACCGGTGTCCCGGAGCCGGAGACCGTGCCCGACGCGATCGTCCGCCGGGCCGACCAGATCGAGCTCGTGGACATCCCGCCCGAGGGGCTGCGCCGTCGCCTGGCGCACGGAAACGTCTGCGAACCCGGCCGTATCGACGCCGCGCCGGCCCACCGCTTCCGGATCGGCGATCTCACCGCTCTGCGCGAACTGGCCCTGCTGTGGCTGGCCGGACGGGTCGACGAGGCCCTGCAGAGGTATCGCACGGAACACGGTATAGGCCGGGTCTGGGAGACCCGCGAGCGCGTCGTGGTGGCGCTGAGCGGCGGCCCGGAGGGCGAGACGCTGATCCGCCGGGCGGTACGGATCGCCGACCGCGCGGCGGGCGGGCGCACCCTCGGGGCGGGCCGGGCTCGGGACGTCCTGGCGGTGCACGTCGTCCGCAGCGACGGCCTCACGGACGTCCCGCCCGGCAGCCTCGCCGAGCAGTGGCAGCTCGTGGAGGGCCTGGGCGGCAGCCACCACACCGTCGTGGGCGACCACGTGCCTACAGCGCTGCTGGACTTCGCCCGCGCCGAGAACGCCACCCAGCTGGTGGTCGGGGTGAGCCGGCGCGGCCGGCTGGCCCGGATGGTGACCGGGCCGGGCGTCGGCGAGACCACCGTCGAGCACTCCGGGGACATCGACGTCCACATGGTCACCCACGAGCGGGCCGGCCTGGGGCGCCTGCCCTCCGCGCCCGGCGGCGGAGTGCCGCCGGCGCGCAGGCTCGCCGGGCCGGTGGCCGGCCTCGTGCTGCCCGCACTGCTGACCGTCGTGCTCGCGAACACCCGCGGGCACCTCAACCTCACCAGCCAGGCACTGCTCTTCCTGCTCACGGTGGTCGGCGTCGCCTGCATCGGCGGGGTGGTCTCCGCGCTGCTGGCGTCGGTCGCGGCCTCGCTGCTGCTCAACTACTGGTTCATCCCGCCCGTCGGCCGCTTCACGATCAACGACACCAACAACGCCGTGGCCACCCTCGTGTTCGCCGCGGTCGCGGTGACCGTCGCGGCCATGGTCGACCGCTCGCTGCGGTTGTCCCGCCGGGCCGCCCGCGCGACGGCCGAGGCGGAGACGCTGTCCTCGCTGGCGGGCGACGTCCTGCGCGGCGACCAGGCCGTGCCCCTGCTGCTGGAGCGCACCCGTGAGGTCTTCGGAATGGACAGCGCCGAGCTGATGACCGGAGCCGGCGAGCCGGCCGGCGGTGAGGGGCCGCCGCCGGTCATCGTGCCGATCGGCGCCGACGCCCGCCTGGTGCTGCGCGGCCGGGGTCTCGCCGCCTCGGAACGCCGGGTGCTCACCGCGTTCGCCGCCCACCTGACCGCCGCGGTCGAGCACGCCCGGCTGGCCGAGGCCGCGGCCGAGATCGAGCCGGTCAAGGCGGCCGACCGCATGCGCACCGCGCTGCTCGCCGCCGTCAGCCACGACCTGCGCACCCCCCTGGCCAGCGGCTGGGCGGCGGTGAGCTCGCTGCGCAGCAGCGACGTCGAATTCTCCGCCGAGGACCGCGAGGAACTGCTCGCCACGGCCGACGAGTCCATGGCCCGGCTCGGCCGCCTGGTGGACAACCTGCTCGACATGAGCCGCCTGCAGGCCGGCGCCCTCACGCCGCGGCCGGTGCCCACGGCGCTGCGCGAGGTGCTGCCGCTCGCCCTGGACAGCCTTCCGGAGGACCGGGCGGCGGTGCTCGCGCCGGAGCTGGAGCGGGCCCCCGACGTCCTCGCGGACGCGCCGCTGCTGGAGCGGGTGCTGGCCAATCTGGTCGCGAACGCGGTCCGGTACGCGCCCGCCGGGAAGCCCGTGCTGGTCACCGCCGGCTCGCTGGCCGACCGGGTGGAGCTGCGCGTCGCCGACCGGGGACCGGGGCTGCCGCCGGACGCGCGCGAGCGGGTCTTCGGGGCGTTCCAGCGCCTGGGCGACACTGACAACAGCACCGGCCTGGGCCTGGGGCTCGCCCTGTCCCGCGGCCTCGCCGAGGCCATGGGCGGCACCCTCGTCCCCGAGGACACACCGGGCGGCGGGCTCACCATGGTGCTGTCCCTGCCCGCCGCCCGGACGCCGCGGCAGGCGGCCGCCTGAGGACCAGTGGCCGCCACGGGGCGTCAAGGCCACGTCAACATGACCAGGTGCCGAGCACCATGTCCTGTTTGTCCTTTGCTGGGACCATAGGATTTGCAACGTCGGCGCGTCGGACGGTCGGCGCAACGAAGCGGAACGTGGAGTCATGGCACGCGGCATTTTGCGGATTTACCTGGGGGCCGCCCCTGGAGTGGGCAAGACCTACGCCATGCTCTCCGAGGCCCACCGGCGGCTGGAGCGCGGCACCGACCTCGCCGTGGCCTTCGTCGAGCACCACAGGCGCCCCCGTACCGAGGTCATGCTGCACGGCCTGGAGGTCGTACGGCGCAAGGAGATCGAGTACCGCGACACCACGTTCACCGAGATGGACGTCGACGCGGTGCTCGCCCGCCGCCCCGAGGTGGCCCTGGTCGACGAGCTCGCCCACACCAACGTCCCCGGCAGCCGCAACGAGAAGCGCTGGCAGGACGTCGAGGAACTGCTGCAGGCCGGGATCAACGTCATATCGACGGTGAACATCCAGCACCTGGAGTCGCTCGGCGACGCCGTCGAGTCGATCACCGGGGTGCGCCAGCGCGAGACCGTCCCCGACGAGGTGGTCCGCAGGGCCGACCAGATCGAGCTGGTGGACATGTCGCCGCAGGCCCTGCGCCGCCGCATGGCGCACGGCAACATCTACGCCTCCGACAAGGTCGACGCGGCCCTGTCCAACTACTTCCGGCCGGGCAACCTGACCGCGCTGCGCGAACTCGCGCTGCTGTGGGTCGCCGACCGGGTCGACGAGTACCTGCGGCAGTACCGCGCCGACCACCACATCTCGTCCACGTGGCAGGCCCGCGAGCGCATCGTGGTCGGCCTCACCGGCGGCCCCGAGGGACGCACCCTGATCCGGCGCGCGGCCCGGATGGCCGCCAAGGGCGCGGGCGGCGAGATCCTCGCCGTGCACATCGCCCGCAGCGACGGCCTGGCCGCCGGCTCGCCCAAGGAGATCGCGGTCCAGCGCACCCTGGTGGAGGACCTCGGCGGCTCCTTCCACCACGTCGTCGGCGACGACGTGCCCACCGCGCTGCTGGACTTCGCGCGCGGCGTGAACGCCACCCAGATCGTGCTGGGCACCAGCCGCCGCCCTGCCTGGCAGTACGTACTCGGCCCCGGCGTCGGCGCGACCGTGGCCCGGGAGTCCGGCCCCGACCTCGACGTGCACATCGTCACCCACGAGCGGGCCGCCAAGGGGCGCGGGCTGCCCATCGCGCGCGGCGCCAGGCTCGGCCGTTCCCGGGTGATCGCCGGCTGGCTGACCGGTGTGCTCGGCCCGGTCCTGCTCTGCGTCGTGCTGACCAATCTGCACAGCGGCCTCGGTCTGGCCACCGACATGCTGCTCTTCATGGCCCTGACGGTGGCGGCGGCGCTCACCGGCGGCCTCTACCCGGCACTGGTCTCCGCCGTCGGCGGCTCCCTGCTGCTGAACTGGTTCTTCGCGCCGCCCCTGCACACCTTCACGATCTCCAAGCCCGAGAACCTGATCGCCATCGTCATCTTCGTGGTGGTCGCCCTCGCCGTCGCCTCGGTCGTGGACCTGGCGGCCCGCCGCACGCACCAGGCGGCCAGACTCCAGTCCGAGGCGGAGATCCTGTCCTATCTGGCGGGCAGCGTGCTGCGTGGCGAGCACTCGCTGGACGCGCTGCTGGAGCGGGTGCGGGAGACCTTCGGCATGGACTCCGTGGTCCTGCTGGAGCGGGCCGGCGAGCACGAGGCGTGGACCTGCGCCGCCGGTGTCGGCGGCAGCCCGTGCCTGCGCCCCGAGGACGCCGACGTGGAGGTGCCGGTCAGCGACAACCTCTCGCTCGCCCTCACCGGCCGCGTGCTGCCGGCCTCGGACCGCCGTGTGCTGTCCGCCTTCGCGGCCCAGGCGGCCGGGGTTCTGGACTGGCAGCGGCTGGAGGACGAGGCCGCTCTGGCCCGCGGGCTCGCCGAGGGCAACCGCATCCGCACCGCCCTGCTCGCCGCCGTCTCCCACGACCTGCGCACCCCCCTCGCGGGCATCAAGGCGGCGGTCAGCTCCCTGCGCTCGGACGACGTCGCCTGGTCCGAGGAGGACGAGGCCGAGCTGCTGGAGGGCATCGAGGACGGCGCCGACCGGCTGGACAACCTGGTGGGCAACCTGCTCGACATGTCCCGGCTGCAGACCGGCACCGTCAATCCGCTGATCCGCGAGATCGACCTGGACGAGGTCGTGCCCAAGGCCCTGCGCGGCGTTCCCGACGGCAGCGTCAGCCTGGACGTCCCCGAGACCCTGCCCATGGTCTCCGTGGACCCGGGACTGCTGGAGCGCAGCGTCGCCAACATCGTCGAGAACGCCGTGAAGTACAGCCCCGAGGGCACCAGGGTCCTGGTCGCCGCCAGCGCCCTCGGCGACCGCGTCGACCTGCGCGTGGTCGACCGCGGACCGGGCGTCCCCGACAGTGCCAAGGACCGCATCTTCGAGCCCTTCCAGCGCTACGGCGACGCCCCTCGCGGCAACGGTGTCGGCCTCGGCCTGGCGGTCGCCCGCGGCTTCGCCGACGCCATGGGCGCGACGCTGCACCCGGAGGACACCCCCGGCGGCGGGCTGACCATGGTGCTCACCCTGAAGGCCGCGCCCGGCAGTCCTCCCGCGACGCCGGACCTCCCCGCCGAGGCGACGACATGAGCGCGTCGCCCGGTCCCACGACCGCCGCCCCCACGAATGTCGCAGTGAACGAAAGGCAGGCCCCATGAACCGGGTGCTCGTGGTCGACGACGAGCCGCAGATCGTGCGGGCTCTCGTGATCAACCTGCGTGCCCGCAAATACGAGGTCGACGCCGCCCATGACGGTGCGACCGCGCTCGCGCTCGCGGCCGCCCGCCACCCCGACGTCATCGTGCTCGACCTCGGTCTGCCCGACATGGACGGCGTCGAGGTGATCCGGGGCCTGCGCGGCTGGACCCGGGTGCCGATCATCGTGCTCTCCGCCCGCCAGGCGTCGGACGAGAAGGTCGAGGCGCTGGACGCGGGCGCGGACGACTACGTCACCAAGCCCTTCGGCATGGACGAACTGCTGGCCCGGCTGCGCGCGGCCGTCCGGCGGGCCACGCCCGGCGGTCCCGAGGACGGCGCCGCCACGGTGGAGACCGAGTCCTTCACCGTCGACCTGGCCGCCAAGAAGGTCAACCGCGACGGCGCCGACGTGCGCCTGACCCCGACCGAGTGGCACCTGCTGGAGGTCCTGGTCCGCAACACCGGCCGCCTGGTCAGCCAGAAGCAGCTGCTCCAGGAGGTCTGGGGGCCCTCGTACGGCACGGAGAGCAACTACCTCCGGGTCTACATGGCGCAGCTGCGGCGCAAGCTGGAGGCGGATCCCGCGCATCCCCGGCACTTCATCACCGAGCCGGGGATGGGCTACCGCTTCGAGAAGTGATCCTGCCCCGCGGCCCGGTACCCTTCGGAGTATGAGTGGTACCACCCGTTCGGACCGACCTGGCGGCCGTTTTCGCCGGATGCTCGACCGCCTGTCCACCTCCCAGGAGGAGCTGCACTCCGACGAACTGCGCAAGGACACAGCGGACGTCGGGTGCACGCGGATCTGCGACTGCCACGACCGTGACATCGTCACGGTGACGGGTACACTGCGCGCAGTCACGCTGCGTCCCCGTGCGGGCGTTCCCGCGCTGGAGGCGGAGCTGTTCGACGGCTCGGCACCGCTGGACGTGGTGTGGCTCGGCCGGCGGAGCATCGTCGGCATCGAGCCGGGCCGCAGGATCATCGCGTCGGGCCGGATCTCCATGAACCGAGGCCGTCCGGTGCTGTTCAACCCCAAGTACGAGTTGCGTCCGGTCGGACAGGAGTAGCCGGTGGCGTCGATCGACAAGCGGACCGGGACAGAGCCCGGCACCGATGCCGGGCCTCAGGGCCCGGAGCACGACGCGGCCGCTTCCAGGGCGGCCGCCGACCACGCGCTCCTGGAGGCCTTCGGCGGCGTCTGGGGCATGGTGGACACCACGGTGCCCGGCCTGGTCTTCGTGTTGATCTACACGATCAACCGCGACATCAAGACCGCGGCCGCGGCCGCGCTCGGCCTCTCGCTGGTGCTGGCCCTCGCCCGGGTGGTGCGCAAGCAGACCCTCAAGCACGCCTTCAGCGGTGTCTTCGGCGTCGCCTTCGGCGCGGTCTTCGCGATGCTCTCCGGGGACGCGAAGAACTTCTACCTGCCGGGCATGCTGTACACCCTCGGGCTCGCGGTCGCCTACGTGGTCTCGGCGCTGGTGGGGTACCCCCTGATCGGGCTGCTGCTCGGCCCGATCCTGAAGGAGAACCTGTCCTGGAAGACCAGGAACCCCGGGCGGCTGGTTGCGTACACCAAGTCCACCTGGGCCTGGGGCGTCATCCTGCTGGCCAAGTCGGCGATCCTCTTCCCCCTGTACTTCTGGGGCAACGCCACCCAGCTCGGCTGGGTCAAGGTCGCACTCGGCATCCCGCCGTTCCTGCTCGCCGTCTACCTGACGTGGATCTTCCTCGCCAAGGCCCCGCCGCCGATCGACGTGATCGCCGAGATGGAGGCGGAGGAGGCCAAGGAGGCCGAGGAACGGGCCGCCAAGGAGGCCGCGGAGCGCTGACACCGCCCGCCGGCGGCTTGCTCCGCAACGAACGAAGGGGCGCCCGGAACCGCACGGTTCCGGGCGCCCCTTCGTCTGCGCGGTGCTGGTCTTGCTACGCGCCGCTGCGGACCGAGAGCAGGTCCTCCAGTTGCTCCTCGCGGTGCGGGGCCGCGACGAACAGCAGCTCGTCGCCCGCCTCCAGCGCGTCGTCCTTGGACGGGGTGAGCACCCGGTGACCGCGGATGATGGTCACCAGCGCGGTGTCCTCGGGCCAGTTCACGTCGCCGACGCGGGTGCCGACCAGCGCGGCCTCCTCGGGCAGCGTCAACTCGACGAGGTTGGCGTCACCCTGGCTGAAGCGCAGCAGCCGGACCAGGTCGCCGACGCTCACCGCCTCCTCGACCAGGGCCGACATCAGACGCGGTGTGGAGACCGCCACGTCCACGCCCCAGGCCTCGTTGAACAGCCACTCGTTCTTCGGGTTGTTCACCCGGGCGACCACGCGCGGCACGCCGTACTCCGTCTTGGCGAGCAGCGAGACCACGAGGTTGACCTTGTCGTCACCCGTGGCGGCGATCACCACATTGCAGCGCTGCAGCGCTGCCTCGTCCAGCGAGGTGATCTCGCAGGCGTCGGCCAGCAACCACTCCGCCTGCGGCACCCGCTCGACCGAGATCGAGGTGGGGTTCTTGTCGATCAGAAGGACCTCGTGGCCGTTCTCCAGCAGCTCACCCGCGATCGAGCGGCCCACGGCGCCCGCCCCGGCGATGGCGACCCTCATCGGTTCGTCTCCTCGGGACCCTTGGCGAACGCGGCCTCGACCTGCTCGACCTCGTTCGTGCGCATCATCACGTGCACGAGGTCGCCCTCCTGCAGAACCGTCTCGGACGTGGGCAGCATCGCCTCGCCGAGCCGGGTGAGGAACGCCACGCGCACTCCGGTCTCCTCCTGCAGCCGGCTGACCTTGTGGCCCACCCACGCGGTGTCGGTGTGCACCTCGGCGAGCTGCACCCCACCGCTCGGATCGCGCCACAACGGCTCGGCCCCCGACGGCAGCAGGCGGCGCAGCATCTGGTCGGCCGTCCAGCGCACCGTGGCCACGGTCGGGATGCCCAGGCGCTGGTACACCTCGGCACGGCGGGGGTCGTAGATACGGGCGGCCACGTTCTCGATGCCGAACATCTCACGGGCCACCCGGGCCGCGATGATGTTGGAGTTGTCCCCGCTGCTGACGGCGGCGAACGCGCCGGCTTCCTCGATGCCCGCCTCGCGCAGCGTGTCCTGGTCGAATCCGACCCCGGTCACGCGGCGTCCGCTGAAACCCGAGCCCAGGCGGCGGAACGCCGTCGGATCCTGGTCCACCACGGCCACTGTATGACCTTGCTGCTCAAGGGAGTGCGCGAGAGTGGAACCCACTCGCCCGCAACCCATAATCACGACGTGCACGACCGTCCTTCCGGCTGTCAACAATGTGGCCGATTCCCTCTCAGGGTCTCAGACCGCGGCCAAAGCTACACACGCACGTAACCGCTCGATAGGTGGGCGGTGGATCGAAAACCTTGACGATCCTCTAACATCCTCGGGTGTCCAAACTGACCGACCTTCCGAAACGGATCCTGATCGGGCGGGCGCTGCGGAGCGACAAGCTCGGGGAGACCCTCCTGCCCAAGCGGCTGGCCCTCCCGGTCTTCGCCTCGGACCCGCTGTCCTCCGTTGCGTACGCGCCGGGCGAGGTGCTCCTCGTCCTGTCGATCGCGGGAGTGTCGGCCTACCACTTCAGCCCCTGGATCGCGGTCGCGGTCGTGGTGCTGATGTTCACGGTCGTCGCCTCGTACCGGCAGAACGTGCACGCCTACCCCTCCGGCGGCGGCGACTACGAGGTCGCCACCACCAACCTGGGGCCGCGTGCCGGGCTCACCGTGGCCAGCGCGCTGCTCGTGGACTACGTGCTCACCGTGGCCGTGTCGGTCGCCTCGGGCGTGGAGAACCTCGGGTCCGCGGTGCCGTTCTTCGTCGAGCACAAGGTGATCGGCGCGATCGGCATGATCGTGCTGCTCATGCTGATGAACCTGCGCGGCGTCCGCGAGTCCGGGACGATCTTCGCGATCCCCACCTACGCGTTCGTCTTCGGCGTCTTCTGCATGCTGCTCTGGGGCATCTTCAAGATCGCGACCGGCAGTGAGATGCACGCCCCGACCGCGGGCTACACGATCAAGGCCGAGCACACCGGGCTGGCGAGCTTCGCCCTGGTCTTCCTGCTGCTGCGCGCCTTCTCCTCCGGCTGCGCGGCGCTCACCGGCGTCGAGGCGATCAGCAACGGCGTGCCCGCCTTCCGCAAGCCGAAGTCGAAGAACGCCGCCACGACGCTGGCCGCCATGGGCCTGCTCGCGGTGACGATGTTCTGCGGCATCATCGCGCTCGCGCTGTACACCAAGGTGCGGATGGCCGAGAACCCGGCGACCGACCTGCTGGTCAACGGCAAGCCGGTCGGCGCGGGTTACACCCAGGACCCGGTGATCGCCCAGGTCGCCTCGGCCGTCTTCGGCGACGGCTCGATCCCCTTCATCTTCCTGGCGGGGGCGACCGCCCTGGTCCTCTTCCTGGCCGCCAACACCGCCTACAACGGCTTCCCGGTGCTCGGCTCGATCCTCGCCCAGGACCGCTACCTGCCGCGGCAGCTGCACACCCGCGGCGACCGGCTCGCCTTCAGCAACGGCATCGTGCTGCTGGCCGCGTTCGCCGCGGTGCTGGTCTACCTCTACGGGGCCGACTCGACCCGGCTGATCCAGCTATACATCGTCGGCGTCTTCGTGTCGTTCACCCTGAGCCAGATCGGCATGGTCCGGCACTGGAACCGGCACCTGGCCGACGAGACCGACCCGGCGGTGCGCCGTCACATGATCCGCTCGCGCGCGATCAACACCTTCGGCGCCTTCTTCACCGGTCTGGTGCTGGTCGTCGTCCTGCTGACCAAGTTCACCCACGGCGCCTGGGTCGCGGTGCTCGGCATGGGCCTGTTCTACGCCACGATGACCGCCATCCGCCGCCACTACGACCGGGTCTCCAGCGAGCTCGCCGCCGCGGAGGAGCCCGGCGAGGAGGAGGCCAAGCCCTCCCGGGTGCACTCGATCGTGCTGGTCTCCAAGGTCCACAAGCCCACGCTGCGCGCCCTGACCTACGCCAAGCTGTTCCGCTCGGACACGCTGGAGGCGCTCAGCATCAACGTCGACCCCGCCGACACCAAGTCGCTGCAGGCCGAATGGCAGCGGCGCGGCATCGACGTGCCGCTGAAGGTGCTGGACTCGCCCTACCGCGAGATCACCCGGCCGATCGTCGACTACGTCAAGAGCCTGCGCCGCAGCAGCCCGCGCGACGTCGTCTCGATCTTCATCCCGGAGTACGTGGTCGGCCGCTGGTACGAGCATCTGCTGCACAACCAGAGCGCCCTGCGGCTCAAGGGCCGGCTGCTGTTCACCCCCGGTGTGATGGTCACCTCGGTGCCCTGGCAGCTGGAGTCCTCCGAGCGTGCCAAGGTCCGGGCCCGCAAGGGCGCCGAGTGGAACGCGCCCGGTTCGGTGCGCCGCGGCGAGGTCGGCCGCCCGCGCAGGCGCCGGGAGCCCAGCGGACGGGCGTGAGGGGAGGGCGGTGGCGCACCGTAGACTGGTGAGCTGCCGTCCTCATCCCGCCCCCGTTGTCAGGAGCCCGTTCCGAGATGCAGCACCGTACGAAGGCCCCTGAGGCCGACGCCCTCGTCGGCGAGCGCTACGAGGTCGAGGTCGGCCCCGTCGCGCACGGCGGTCACTGCGTCGCCCGCCACGAGGGCCAGGTGCTGTTCGTCCGGCACGCCCTCCCCGGCGAGCGCGTGATCGCCGAGGTCACCGAGGGCGGCCCGGACTCCCGCTTCCTGCGCGCCGACGCGGTGGAGATCCTCCAGGCCTCCCCTGACCGGGTCGAGGCGCCCTGCCCCTTCTCCGGACCGGGCAAGTGCGGGGGCTGCGACTGGCAGCACGCGGCGCCCGGCGCGCAGCGGCGGCTGAAGGTCCAGGTCATCACCGAGCAGCTGGAGCGGCTCGGCGGCCTCACCCCGCAGGAGGCCGGCTGGGACGGCACCGTGGAGCCCGCGCCGGGCGACAAGGTCGCCAAGGGCGAGGTCCCGGCCTGGCGCACCCGCGTCCAGTACGCCGTCGACGCCGAGGGGCACGCGGGCCTGCGCCGCCACCGCTCCCACGAGGTCGAGCGGATCGACCGCTGCCTGATCGCCGCCCCGGGCGTTTCCGAGCTGGGCGTGGAGTCCCGCGACTGGCCGGGCATCGCCACCGTCGAGGCGATCTCCGCCACCGGCTCCTCCGACCGGCAGGTCATCGTCACGCCGCGTCCCGGCGGCCGGCTGCCCATCGTGGAGCTCGACCGGCCGGTGTCGGTCATGCGGGTCGACGAGCAGGGCGGTGTGCACCGCGTCCACGGCCGCGGCTTCGTCCGCGAACGGGCCGACGACCGCACCTGGCGCGTCGGGTCCGGCGGCTTCTGGCAGGTCCACCCGATGGCCGCCGAGCTCCTGGTCGAGGCCGTCATGCAGGGCCTCACGCCCCGCAAGGGCGAGACCGCCCTCGACCTGTACTGCGGGGTGGGCCTGTTCGCCGGCGCCCTGGCCGAGCGCGTCGGCGAGACCGGTGCCGTGCTCGGCATCGAGTCCGGCAAGCGCGCGGTGGAGGACGCCCGCCACAATCTCGGCGACCTCGACCGGGTCCGCATCGAACAGGGCAAGGTCGAGACCGTCCTGCCCCGCACCGGCATCACCGAGGCCGACCTCGTCGTCCTCGACCCGCCCCGCACCGGCGCGGGCCACGCGACCGTCCGCCACGTCGCCTCCCTGGGCCCCCGCCGCATCGCCTACGTCGCCTGCGACCCCGCCGCCCTCGCCCGCGACCTGCGCTGGTTCGGCGAAGCCGGCTATGTCCCGCGGCGCATGCGGGCGTTCGACCTCTTCCCGATGACGCACCACGTGGAGTGCGTCGCGATTCTGGAGCCCGCGCCCGAACCTTCCTGACCCGCTGTCCTGTGCGGGCGTGCCATGACGCGCCGCGGGCGTTGCGGTCGGCGTCCCCCCGCGGGACGACGCCCCGTGACGCCGGTTCCGGCGGGCGCCGGACCGGCCGGCCGGCGGATCGGGACGTGTTCCCGGGAGCAACCCCTCCGGCGCGACCGCGTCCGACCGGCCGTCACGGGCGGGGCGCCGAGCGGCCGTTGTCGTTCGCGTGGGAGGTCCCTCCCGGCCGTGCCGATGCGGTTCCGGACGTGATCCGCGTCACCGGCCGTGACCGCGGGGTGCCGGGCCGGGGCCGGGCGGCGGCCTCGCACGGTCCACCGGGCAGGACGTGCAGACTGGTGGCATGCAGACTTCCGAGGCCCGGCCGGGGGAACCGGCGCAGGCGGCACCGCTGAGGCGGGCGGACGCACGCCGGAATCACGAGCGGGTCGTGGCGGCCGCGATCGAGGTGTTCGCCGAGTTCGGCCCGCAGGCCACCGTGCCGCAGATCGCGGCCCGGGCGGGGGTCGGCAAGGCCACGGTGTACCGGAGCTTCCCGGCCAAGGAGGATCTGGTCGAGGCGATCGCGCAACTGCGCCTTGAGGAGCTCAAGCGGGACACGGAGGCCGCGCTCGGCGAGACCGGCCCCGAGCGCGCGTTCCACGCCTATGTGCTGCGGCTCTTCGAGAACCTGGCCCGCGACCGGCTGCTGGCCGGACGGCTGGCGGAGGCGACCTCGCCCGCGGCCGGCTCGGTCCTGACCGTGCTGACGGAGTTGATGCAGGCGGCCAAGGTGTCCGGGACGGTCCGTGAGGACGCGACGTTGCTGGATCTGCGCGTCATCCTGTGCGGTGCGGCCCTGCAGCTCATGACCGTCGCGGAACGCGATCCGGCGGTGTGGCGGCGCTACGGGGAACTGGTGCTCCAGGCACTGCGGCCCTGAGCGCGGACGCCGGGCGCCCTCGGGTCACTGCGCGTCGGCGCCGGGGCCGGGGGCGTCGTCGGACAGCAGGGGTTCCCCGGCGCCGTACACCTTCGTGATCTCGACGTCGAGCACGGTGCACACCCGGCTGAACGACCAGTAGTAGCCCGCCACCTGCAGTACCTCGACGAGTTCGCGCGCGCTGAGGAACCGCCGTGCCTCCCCGAAGATCTCGTCGGACACCCGCGGGTGCCGCACCACCTCTGCGGTGAGGCGGACGACCGCCCGGTCGTACGGGGACAGGCCGGGGCTCTCCGGTTCCCGGTCGGCGATGAGCCGGCGGGTTGCTTCGTCGACACCGGCGGCCTGCGCCATCGGCTCGTGCTGAGCCGCGACGAAGGCGCAGTCCGCGTACGCGGCCACCGTGAGGATCACCAGCTCCCGCGAGCGGGCGGGCAGTTCGAGCGAGGTGAACTGCGCCTTGGCGAGCTCGATGAAGGGCCGCACCGTGCCGGCCGCGTGGGACAGCATCTTGACCAGCGGGTCCGGTGGGAGGAAGGAGAGGAATTCGCGTACGTCGGCGGGGAGCGTGTCGGGGTCGGGGTTCGCCAGGCGGGGCATGTGGTTCTCCGTTCGCAGGGGTGGGACGGGCGGATCAGGCGGCAGGGTCCGGGGCGACGCTGAAGCCCGTCTCGCTCAGGTGCCGGAACCTGCCGTCCTCGGCGAATGTGCCGAAGACGGCGATCTCCCGGTGCTGGGTGGAGCCGTCCGCCAGGGTGATCTCGAAGACGTGCCGTTCGGCGTAGGCGGAGCCGTCCCGCAGTTCGTCGAGCACGGTCACGGTGCCCCGGGTGATCCCGGCGCGGGTGCGGGCGACCATGGCGGCGAACTCCGCGCGGTCCATGGTCGTGCCGTCGCTGCGGTGGGTGTAGTCGGGGGCGTAGTACGTGTCCAGGGCCTCGTCCAGGGGGAGTCGGGGCTCGAACACCAGGGCCGTGAGGGCTTCGCTGATCCGTGCGTGGGTCATCGCTCGTGTGTCCTTCCGAGAGGCGGTGCACAGAGATATGGACTCGAAGGTCCGGATGACCGGAACGGTACCGGACCCGCGAGTCCGGTACCAACGTGAGGCCGGTCATAGCGCGCGGCAGCGCGCGGCCGGCCCTGGAGTGAGCTCCGGTGGTCGCCGTGGCGTCGGAGCGGCCCCGCGTCAGGCGGCGGGGGTGGGTGTCCCGGTGCGGACGCCGCGAATTCCGGCGACGAGGAGCTCGACGCCGTGCGCGTAGTAGACGTCGTCGCTCGCGCAGGACGCCAGTGCGCCCGCCGCGGCGACGACGTGCGGGTAGCGCTCGGCGGAGAGCGACTCCAGTGACGCCCGCTTCGCCCGGACCGCGTCCTCCCGGGCCAGCGGGTCCTCGGTCTGGACGCGCCCCGGTTCGGTCACGACGAGCGTGACCATCGAGCACAGGGACTGGCTCGCGATCTCCGCGCCCTGATCGACCCCGAAGCCGGCGCCGGCCAGCAGTTCCAGGGTCCGCTCCGCGATGGCGAGCCCCGGCGGCGAGCCCAGGATGCGGGTGGTGACGAGCCCGGCCGCCGCGGCGTGCGGGCGCAGAACGGTGAGCAGTGCGGTGAGCACGTCGTGCAACTGGACGTCCCAGGCGCGGTCGTCCGGTTCGGGGAGCCGGACCTCGGACAGCAGGCGCTCGGCGATGGCGTCGAGGATCTGGTCCTTGTCGCGGAAGTGCCGGTAGAGGGCCATCGGCGAGACCCCGTGCTCCTGGCCCACGCGGCGCGTGGTGACGGCGGTCAGTCCTTCCGCGTCGGCGAGGGCGAGGGCCGTGGTCACGAGGACGTCGCGGTCCAGGCGCTTTCGCGGTGACTCCATGCGCGACCTCCCTGACCGACCGGGTTTACAGCGTACATGTGAGGGCGCTTGCGTGAGGACATGCTTGTTTACGCTGTAATCTCATGCCTATGCTTACGCTGTAAACATCGCTTCCCCGGAACGGTTCCGTCCTGTTCCCGGTCCGGGGCGCGGCATTCGAAGGGGTGGCAACTCCCCTGTCCCACCCTCCCGTTCTCCCGTTCTGACGAGGAATTCCATGCGGCGCAGCCCTTGGGCGACCCTGACGGTGTTGGCCCTCGCACAATTCACCGTGGTGCTCGACGTGACGATCGTGAACGTCGCACTGCCCCACATCCAGAGCGATCTGGACTTCACCACCGACGGCCTCCAGTGGGTCATCAGCGCGTACACCCTGTTGTTCGGCGGGTTCCTGCTGCTCGGCGGCCGCGCCGCCGACCTGCTGGGCTCCCGGCGGGTCTTCCTCGCCGGCCTCGCCCTCTTCGGCGTCACCTCGCTCGTCGCCGGCCTGGCCGACACCCCCGGTGAGCTGATCGCCGCCCGGGCGGTGCAGGGGCTGGGCGGGGCGCTGATGTCCCCGGCGGCGCTGTCGATCCTGACCGTCACCTTCGCGCACGGCAGGCAGCGGAACATCGCCATGGGCGTGTGGGGCGGCCTGGCGGGCCTCGGCGGCACGCTGGGCGTGGTGGCCGGCGGACTGCTCGTCGACTCCCTCGGCTGGCGCTGGGTCTTCTTCGTCAACGTCCCCGTCGTCGTGGCCCTGATCGCGGCCACCCCGCTGATCATCCGCGCCACGGCACGGCAGGCGGGCCGCGGATTCGACGTCCTGGGCTCGGGCCTGAGCACCGCGGGACTGCTGGCCGTGGTCTACGGCGTGGTACGCGCCGAGCCGGTGGGCTGGGGCTCGGCCGAGGTGGTCGTCTGCCTCGTCGCGGGGGTGGCCCTGCTGGCCGCCTTCGTCGCGGTCGAGGCCCGTTCCGCGGCGCCCCTGGTGCCGCTGCGGCTCTTCCGTTCCCGCGCCCTCAGCTCGTCCAGCGGCGCCCTGGCCCTCAACGGCGCGGCCTTCCTGGCGATGTTCTTCCTGACCGCGATCTACCTGCAGCAGGTCCGTGGCGCCTCGGCGCTGAGGACCGGTATGGAGATCCTGCCGATGGGTGCCGCCGCCATCCTCGTCGCCGTGGTGACCCCTCCGCTGGTGCACCGCTTCGGCACGCGCACCGTCCAGTTGTCCGGCGCCGTGCTCAGTGCGCTGAGCCTGCTGCTGCTCGCCCGGACGGGCGCGGACAGCGGATACGCCTCGCACCTGCTGCCGGGGCTCATCCTTTTCGGGGCCGGCATCATCGCCGTCGGCGTCCCCGCCCAGATCGCGGCGGTCGTGGACGTCGAGCACCACGAGGCGGGTGCGGCCTCTGGCGTGGTCACCGCCTTCTACCAGGTCGGCGGCGCGCTGGGGCTGGCCCTCGCGACGACCCTGTCCGTCTCGCGTGCCGACGCCGCGCTCGCCGACGGCACGGCGCCGCAGCAGGCTCTGGTCGAGGGCTTCCACCGCGGGCTGCTCGTCGCGGCCGCCTTCGCCGTGGTCAATGTGCTGGTGACCCTCGCCTCACCCAGGATCGCGCCGAGCGCGGAGCAGATCGCCGAGGCCGCGGCCGCTGCCTGATGTGGCGTCACATCGGGGGCCCGAATGGGCCGTTGGGCGGACGGTTCTGCCGGGTCCCGAGGGTGCCGCGCGGCGTCCGCTCGCGGCGAGGGCGCCGTGTGCGGTGAGACGCGTGCCACTTCCGATGCCGGAACTGGCGGATTGCGGCATAGTCGTTTAACGTTCAACCATGCGGAGGGCGGTGTCCTGCCCGCAAGATCCGGCACAGCAAGGAGCGATACACGTGACACGCGTCTCGATCATTTACTACTCGGCCACCGGCTCGGTGCGGAGCCTGGCGCAGGCGATCGCCGAGGGCGCGCAGAAGGAGGGGGCGGAGGTCCGGCTGCGTCGCGTGGCGGAGCTCGCGCCCGAGGCCGCGATCAACAGCAACCCCGTGTGGGCCGAGAACCACCGCGTCTCGCAGGAGATCCCCGAGGCCACCAACGACGACCTCGAGTGGGCTGACGCCGTGCTCGTCGGCTCGCCGACCCGCTTCGGCCTGCCGGCCGCGCAGCTCAAGCAGTTCCTCGACCAGACCGGCCCGCTGTGGGCCCAGGGCAAGCTGGCGAACAAGGTCTACGCCTCCTTCACCTCCGCGGCCAACGCCCACGGCGGCCAGGAGAGCACCATCCTGGCGATCAACAACACCTTCTATCACTGGGGTGGACTCATCGCGTCCCCCGGCTACACGGACCCGCTGCTCTTCGCGGCCGGTGGCAACCCCTACGGCCCCTCGCACCCCTCCAACAACGGTGCCGACCTCCCGGACGCCGCTCGTCTGGAGGCCGCCCAGTACCTGGGTGCCCGCGTGACCCGCATCGCCGCCGCGCTCAAGCCCGGTGGCTCCCTCTGACCTTCCCGGTCGGCCGAAGGCCGCCGTCCCTCCGGGGGCGGCGGCCTTCGCGTATGTGCGGCGGGCCGGGTGAACCAGGAGGGAACTCTTGGTCATCGATTCCTCTGGGAAACGTTTTGGCCTGATTCCGCTGCCTAGCATGAGGTGATCAACGCACCGTACGACACCGGGGGAGGCCCGGAATGCCCTTGCCCGGCCCCGGGTCGCGCTCGTCCCGCCTGTGGGGCGCCACGGGTCTCGTGGTGGTGCTCGCCGTCTTCGCCGCCGTCGTCCCCTGGCAGGTTCCGCCCGCCACGACCACGACCGCGGCAGGACCGCGGCACACCACCGTCGAGGTGTCGCGCGGCGCCTGCGGCCACGGCTGGCACGACGCCCGGCCCGGCCTTCAGGTCTTCGACCTGCGCAACACCTCCGACGTGGCCTCCGAGGTCTACCTGGAGGACCCGGCGACCAGGGCCGTGTACGGCGAGGTCGAGGGCGTGGGCCCCGGCACGACCCGTTCGCTGACCGTCGACCTCGGCAAGGGCGCGTACGCCTTCCGGTGCGTACCCGACGACGGCGACGCGATCACCGGGCCCACGGTCCGTGTCACGTCGGGCCAGGGCGGCCCCGCGGCCGCCCCCGTCAGCCGGCAGGACCTGATCCCGCCGTCCATCGCCTACCAGAAGTGGGTCGCCGGAGGCCTCGACCGCGTGGTGCGGCTCACCGGGGACGTGCGCGACGCCGTCGACCGCGGGGATCTTGCCGCGGCGCGGAGGGCCTGGCTGCCCGCGCACCTGGAGTACGAGCGGCTCGGCGCCGCCTACGACGCCTTCGGCGACGCGGACGGGCAGATCAACGGGACGGACGCGGGCCTGCCCGGCGGCGTCGGCGACCCGTCCTTCACCGGCTTCCACCGCATCGAGTACGGGTTGTGGCACGGCCGGTCCGCGGGCAGCCTGCGCGCCCCGGCCGGTGCCCTGGTGGCAGCCGTCACCGCGCTGCGCGACAGCTGGTCGCAGACCCGCATGGACCCGGCCCAACTCGGCCTGCGGGCACACGAGATCCTGGAGAACACCGTGCAGTTCGAGCTGACCGGACGGACCGACTACGGCAGCGGCAGCAATCTGGCCACCGCCCGTGCCAACCTCGACGGCACCCGCGAGGTCCTGTCCCGGCTGCGCCCCCTGCTGTCGACGCGGTACCCGGAACTGCCGGAGCTGGACCGCGAACTGGACGAGACGCAGGACACCCTGGACGGGCTCGCCCCGGACGGCGAGTGGACCCCGCTGTCCCGGCTGACCCGCGCCCAGCGGGAGAAGGTCGACGCGGCCCTGGACGGACTGGTCGAACGGCTGGCGTCGGTGGCCACCTTGTGCGAGCCGCGGAGGACGGTGTGAGCTCCGCGGGGCGACCGGGCGGCGGGGGAGTCGGACGGCGCGGCTTCCTGCGCGGCGCGGCTCTGGCCGGTGCCGGGCTCGCCGCCGGCGCCGCCGCGCCGCCCCCCGCCGGCGAGGACGGCGCGGGCGGTGACGGCGAAGCCGCCGGCACACCCGTCGCCCCGTTCCACGGCAGGCACCAGCAGTCGGTGATCGCCGCCGCGCGCCGGGTCACCGCGGTCACCGCCCTCGACGTGACCGCCGGCACCCGTGCCGAGCTGACCGACCTGCTGCGCACGCTCACCGACCGCGCCCGCGCGCTCACCTCCGGCGGTCTGCCGCGACCGGTCGGCATCACCGGACCGCCCGCCGATTCAGGGCTGCTCGGGGAGCGGGTGCCCGCCGGCGCGCTCGCGGTGACCGTGGGCGTCGGCGGCTCCCTCTTCGACGGCCGTTTCGGCCTCGGCGACCGCAGGCCCCGGCGGCTGACGGCGATGCCCGCATTCCCCGACGACGACCTGCTGCCCGAGTGGTGCCACGGCGACGTCAGCCTGCAACTGCACGCGGACGACACGGACACCGTGCTGCACGCGCTGCGCGACATCACCCGGCACACCCGCGGCGGCATGCAGGTCCGCTGGCGGCTGGACGGATTCAGCAGCCCGCCGCGCCCTGCCGGCACCCCGCGCAACCTCCTGGGGTTCAGGGACGGCACGGCCAACCCGGACCCCTCCGACGCCCGCGAGATGGACCGCCTGGTGTGGGTGGGGCAGGGCGCCGGTGAGCCGGACTGGGCGGTCGGCGGAAGCTACCAGGTGGTCCGGCTGATCCGGATGCTCGTGGAGTTCTGGGACCGGGTCTCGCTCCCGGAGCAGGAGCGGATGTTCGGCCGGGCCCGGGAGTCCGGGGCGCCGCTCGACGGCAACCACGAGCGGGACGCCCCCCGTTACGCGGACGACCCCAAGGGCGACGTCATACCCCTGGACAGCCACATCCGGCTCGCCAACCCCCGCACCGCGGGCACCTCCGACCAGCGCATCCTGCGGCGCCCCTACAACTACGACCGGGGCGCGGACTCCAACGGCAACCTCGACATGGGCCTGATCTTCTGCAGCTACCAGCAGGACCTGGCCCGCCAGTTCGAGGCCGTGCAGCACCGTCTGGCGGGCGAACCGCTCGTGGACTACATCAAGCCCTTCGGCGGAGGCTACTTCTTCGCCCTGCCCGGTGTGCGGGACGCGGACGACTGGTACGGGCGCGCCCTGCTCGGCTGAACCCTGCCCGCACCGTCCGGGCGCCACAGGTGCCCCAGGTCAACTGGTGGTCAAGTTTTGGCCCGGCTTCCCTGACCCTGTGTTCATCCCGTGGCCATCAACGCTCCGGTCTCAGGCCGTTCTTCGGGCGGAGTATCCGAGAACGTACGCCAAGGCAACGATCCTCCGCGGAGCGTGAGAGAACATGATCAGCAGGAAGAGACGAGCGGCGATGCGGAGCCTGGGGGCGCTTGCGGGCGCCGCCGCGCTCACCGTGCTCGGCGGGAGCGCGGCCACCTGGGCCGCGACACCCACCAGGCACCATCCCGCCCCCTCGACGGCCACGCCCATCAAGCACGTGGTCGTCCTCTTCGACGAGAACGTCTCGTTCGACCACTACTTCGGCACCTACCCCAAGGCCGCCAACACCGACGGCACCACATTCACGGCGGCCAAGAACACCCCCCGGGACGTCGACACCCTGGCGCACGCCGGGCTGCTGACGAAGAACCCCAACCAGTACGCGCCGAAGCGGCTGGCCTCCTCGCAGGCGCTGACCTGCGACCAGAACCACAACTACGGGCCGGAGCAGTACGCCTACAACGGCGGCAAGGCCGACCAGTTCGTGCAGAACACCAACGTGGACACCTGCAGCGGCGGCCTCTTCGGCGAGCCCGGCCTGGTGATGGACTACTACGACGGCAACACCGTCACCGCGTTGTGGAACTACGCCCAGCACTACACCCTGGGCGACCGCTCCTTCAGCTCGGTCTACGGCCCGTCCACCCCCGGCGCGCTCAGCCTGATCGCGGGTCAGACGCACGGCGTCATCTCCGTCGACCCGGCCACGGGCACCGAGCACCCGAAGCAGACGTCCACGCCGGACGCCTACACCGTTGCCTCCCCGAACTCCAAGGGCGTCGGCACGGTCATCAACGACCCGGACCCGGCCTACGACGACTGCTCCGACAAGGACCACACCAGCACCAACGCGCTCGGCGCGATGCAGGGCCGCAACATCGGCGACCTGCTCAACGCCAAGAACGTCAGCTGGGGCTGGTTCCAGGGCGGCTTCCGGCCCTCCACCGCGTGGGACGGCAAGCAGGGCGACTACGCCAAGTGCGACACCACGCACGCCAACATCGGCGGCGCGGCGGTCGTGGACTACAGCCCGCACCACTCGCCGTTCGAGTACTTCAAGTCGACGTCCAACCCGCACCACCTGCCGCCCAAGAGCGTCGACGAGATCGGGCACAACGGCCAGGCCAACCACAACTACGACCTTTCGGACTTCGACGCGGTCCTCAAGGCGGGCAAGCTGCCCTCCGTGAGCTTCGTCAAGGCGCCCGAGTACCAGGACGGCCACGGCGCCTACTCCGACCCGATCGACGAGCAGCACTTCCTCGTCCAGCAGATCAACGCCGTGCAGCAGTCGCCGCAGTGGAGCTCCACCGCTGTCGTCGTCGCGTACGACGACTCCGACGGCTGGTACGACCACACCTTCGTCAAGCCGCGCAACGGCTCGAAGGACACCACGGTCGGTTCCAACGGCAAGACCACCGACAGCCCCGCGTGCCAGGCAGGCCCCAAGGCCGCGGGCGGCTACGCGGACCGCTGCGGGCCGGGCACCCGTCAGCCGCTCCTGGTCGTCTCCCCGTACAGCAAGGTCAACAAGGTGGACCACACGCTGACGGACCAGTCCTCGATCATCCGCTTCGTCGAGGACAACTGGCGCACCGGGCGGGTCGGGGACCACTCCTTCGACGCCACGGCCGGCTCGCTCACGGGCATGTTCGACTTCCGGCACCCGAACAACAAGCAACTGGTGCTGAACACGGACGGCTCGGTCAAGTCCTACGGCCCGATCCGGCACGTGGCACCGGTCCGCACCAGCATCACGCCGGGGCCGGCCATGAGGACCACCGCCGCGACCAGCGACGCCCCGGCGTTCCCGGCGTTGCCGGTGGGCCTGGCCGTCGGCGCGCTGCTGGCCGCCGGTGGCACCGGCACCTGGTTCACGGTCCGGCGCAACCGGCGCACCGCCGCCTGACGCGGCCGCGCCGGCCGATGCGACGGTCGCCGTGACGGAGGGCCCGCTGTGGAGGCGGGCCCTCCGTTCGTGTTCGGCGTCAGTCCGCCACGGCGCAGTCGGGGCACCGCCCCCAGAAGGTGACGGCGGCCTCGTCGACCGTGTACGTGTCGGGGAGACCGGGGTCCAGGCACGGCGCACGGCCCACGGCGCACTTCACGTTGCGGATGCTGCCGCAGGACCGGCAGACGAAGTGGTGGTGGTTGTCGCCGCTCTCGGTCTCGTACCGGCCGGGGTGGCCCGGGATCAGGGTGCAACGGACGAGCCCCGCGTCCACGAGGGCGCGCAGGACGTTGTAGGTGGCCTGCAGGGAGAGGCCTCCCGTGACACGGCCGGCCACCTCACGCAGGGTCTCGGCGTCGGCGTGGCCAGATGACTCGTCCACGGCCATGAGCAACGCGATGCGCTGCGCCGTCACCCGCAACCCCGCCGCGCGCAGCCGGGCGGTGGCGGCGGCCATGGGTTCGACGGCGGTCACCGGTGACTCTCCGTGCCGGCCGGGGACCCATCGGGCCGGCGGTGCAGCTCGAACCACACGGCCTTGCCCACGGGGGTGCTGTCGGAGCCCCAGCGTGCGGAGAGCTGTTCCACGAGCGCCAGCCCGCGCCCGCTCTCGTCCTCGGAACCGGCCCTCATGACCTGGGGCAGGTCCGGAGTTCCGTCGATGACGACGCAGCACACGGTCTCGCCCAGGAGCACGCAGTTGAGCGCCAGCGGTGCGCGAGCGTGCCGCAGAGCGTTGCCGACCAGTTCGCTGACCAGGAGTTCCGCGGTGTCCGCGACATCGTCCAGGCCCCACTGGTGCAGCGCCCCGCGGACCGCCGCGCGCGCATGGTGGCAGGCCTGACTGGACCAGGGCAGGGCCCAGGAGCCCACGGCCGCGGACGGCGTGGACTGCGGTCCGTGGTCGCCGGAACAAGGGATCTGGGAGGGAAGGAGTGCGGCGTCCATGATCAACACCTGCCCAGGGGATGGATGGGCAAGGAAGCCTCAAATGCGACATTACCACTTTTCTGGAGTGGGTCAAGTGAAGTGACTACCTCCTCGATAGGTGTCGCTCCATTTGCTGGAGAGCGCCAGATGATTACTCCACGTCATGGTTCGCGGAGGTGTCCGGAATCCGGGGTCGGCCGGCGGTCGGCATTGCCGTGGGCGGGTGCGGGTCCGCCGACGGCATGCTCTTGGATGTGGGCATGACCGTTCACGACACCGCCCGGCGTCTGCCCGGCATCCCTGTACTCCGTGACCACTGCCGTGCGTTGGCCATGCTGGATGCGATCCTCAGCCCCGAGTGGGCGGACCGTTACTACTCCTTCGACTCCCGGTGGTCCGGGACCGAGGAAATGGCCTCGATGCGGAACGGCTCAGGCGACGAGTACGCGATCGTCTTCTCGCCGGCGGGCGCCTACGTCTGCGGGTTCGCCCATGACTCGCACATGAGCCCCTATGTGGCGGACGGCCCCTGGCCGGGTGTCCTCGACGAGGTGCCCGAGGTCTTCCGCCCGTACGTCGATGAGCCGGCGTTCTCGGACGAGGACGGCACTCCGGTGGTGACCGTCTGTATGTGGCGGCAGCCGCAGGACGACGCGTGGCGGGCGGGGACGATCGACTTCCCCGAGGGCGGGACGGACGACCCGGACGGTGCGGGCGCTCTTTTCGCTTTGCTGGCCGACCGCTCGGCAGAGGCCTATCGGGAGTTCGCCGAGGACTACTACGAGCGCGCGGTCGACCTGGAGGCCGTCCGACATGTCCATGACCTGCGCCCGCTGACCGACGACGTGATCGCTGCGCTCAACCCGGACGTGGACCCGGCCGATCTCGTCAAGGACATCGAGCAGATCGGCTATCCGCGCGGCTGAGCACCCGCCCCGGCACGAGCCCGGGCCTCCGCGGCGGCCTTGACGGCGGCCGGCCGTATCCCGTGCTGCGCACTGAGTTTGCGGGAACTGAACAGGAGGCGGACGAGCGGGGCCGCCATCGACTCCTCGATGCGCAGGGCGGTCCCGCCGTCCGGCGTCGCCGTGAGCACCTGGCGGTCCACCGCCTTGACGCCCAAGGCGACGCCGGTCCGGGTGAGCTCTCGCCCCTCGTCGACCACGGCGAAGCGGGACCTGATGTTTTTCCGGCCCATGGCCCAGATGAACTCGGCGCCGCGGGTCGCGCCGTCGTCGAGCCGCACGACACGGCGGCCGGGCGGCACGGACGACCGGCCGGAGGGGTCGGCGATGATCCGCCGGACCCGCTCCGGCGGCGCCTCGATCCGCACCTCGGACATGCTCACGACCGGCGCGTCGGCGTCGATGCGCCGGCGCTTGGCGAGCTGGTCGTGGAGGACCTGCCGGCTCGGGCCGTGGTAGAGCAGTTTCATGGCGAACCCCATTCATGAACGTTGACGCACGCTTCGGAATGTGAGCAATGCTCTCGTGGTGCATTGATCAGAGTCAAGAGCAGTGCTCTCGAACGGGTGAGACGAAGTTCGCCGGGCAACCGCCGGCGCTGAGGTGACGGTGGGGTGGCGGTGGGGTCAGCCCGTGCCGCTGATGCTCTCCGGAGCGATGACGAAGAGGACGCGCACCTGGTCACGCCCGCCGAACCATGCGTAGGGCCCAGCCGTGTACTTCTGGGACAGCTTCTCGATGTGCTCCGCGGCGCCGTCGGTCGTCACCTCGATCACGCGCCCGCGGACCTGGAAGTAGCGGGACGGGTGGTCGGGGTCCGAGATCGTCACCGCCACGCGCGGATCCCGCTGGATGTTCCGGGTTTTCACGTGGGTCTGGACGCTGTTGACGAGCACATGCTCGCCATCGGTGTCGACCCAGGTCTGGGTCAGCTGCGGCGAGCCGTCCGGCATCGTCGTGGCGAGGTAGCACGTGCTGGGGCGGTTCAGCAGATCGAGCAGTGCGGCGGTGAGCTTCACGGTGATCCCTCGGTGCGGTGGTTTCCGGCGGGCGCAGCCTACGGGTCGCCCGGTCCGCCCCCGGACGGCTCCCCCCCCTGCCGCCTCATCGTCGGCGCCTGCCCGGGCGCCCCTGCCCCGTGTCGCCCCCTCGCCGGGGGCCGCGGTTCCGGGGCGGCGCTCAGATGGTCTTGTTCTGGCCGCCGTCGATGAGGAACTCGGCACCGGTGATGTTGGCCGCCACCGGCGAGGCCAGGAAGAGCGCGAGGTCGGCGACCTCGTGCGGCTCGGTGATCCGGCCCGTGCTGATGCCCATGCTCTGCGGCACGACCACGTCGAGGGCCTCTTGTGCCGTGGTGCCGGCGGCGCTGGCCGTGGCGTCGGCGAAGGCGCCCGGGGCCGTCCAGAACGGGGTGCGGACCGGCCCCGGGGAGACCGCGTTCACGCGCACGCCGCGGGGCGCGAACTCCTCCGACAGTGCCTTGGTCAGGCTGGTCAGTGCGGCCTTCGCCGCCGAGTAGTCCACGACCATGGGAAAAGGCAGCCGGGCGTTGATCGAGCTGATGTTCACGATCGAGGCGCCTTCGGCCGCGAGCAGGTGCGGGAGCGCCGCGCGGCTCGTGCGCACCGCGCTGAAGAAGGTCAGGTCGAAGATCCGCTGCCACTCGGCGTCGCCCACCTCCAGGAAGCCGGAACGGGCGTCCGCGCCGCCGAGGTTGTTGACGAGGATGTCGATCCGGTCGTGCTGCTCCACGGCGCGCCGCACCAGCGTCTCGGCCCCTTCGGCGGTGGACAGGTCGACCGGGACGACCGTGACGTCGTAGGTGTCGCGCAGCGCGTCGAGTTCGGGGGTGGAGCCGCGGCTGCCCGCGACGACGCGGACCCCTTCCCGGCCCATCGCCTCGACGATGGCCAGGCCGATGCCCTTGCTGGCCCCGGTGACGACGGCGACCTTGTCCTTGAGGCGCAGTTCCATGACATGTCCTTTTCTGGATTGATTGATAAACAATGACGGTACGGTGAGCTGCGGGCGGGCGCCAGTGCAGCGCCGCCACTGTGGTGAGGGTGTCGGGGGAGGAGGTCAGTCCAGGCTGCGCAGCGCGGTCGCGACCGCGTCCTGCGTGAACGTCCGGCCGAGGCGTGCCTGGCCGACGACGCGGAGGCCCTGGACGAAGGTGGTCAGGAAGCGCGCCAGTTCCACCGGATTCTTGTCCTGGGACAGTTCGCCACGGGACTTCGCCCGTTCCAGGGCGCCCGCCAGGGCCGACTCGACCGAGCGCATGGCGGCCGCGACGCGGTCCACCGTGTCGGGGTCGTCGCCGCGCTCGGTGGCGGCGTTGACGACGAGGCACCCCCGGCTGGGGTCGGCCAGATCGGCCTCGACCATCTCCGTGAGCACCTGGTGCACCGCGGGCCGGATCTCGGTCGCGTTCTCCAGGATCTCCGTCAGGCCCCCGGCCTGCTGTGAGCAGTACCGTTCCAGGGCTCTGGCGTAGAGCTGCTCCTTTGACCCGAAGGCGGAGTACAGGCTGCCGCTTCCGATCGACAGTTCCTTGAGCAGGTCCTGCAGGGACGTCTCGGCATAGCCGCGGCGCCAGAACAGGTCCATCGCTCGATCGATGGCCTGATCGGTGTCGAACTCCCGGGTGCGTCCCATGGTGCCCACCGTAGCACGGTTGTGGATTGATCGATAAAAAATCTTCGCGGCCGGGCCCCTTGCGGCCACTACCGGCCCTAATTCGGTTGCCCGCCGCGCGCGCCCTCTGCTGCACTGCCCGGGAAAGACCGATTCGACCCAGGAGAAGTGATCATGCGGGGACTGTCGATGTCCATTCAGCCGGGAATCATCGCCTACGCGAAGGACACGACGTTCCATGCACGTGCTGAACCTGGGAATCCTGGCGCATGTTGACGCCGGAAAGACCAGCCTCACCGAGCGGCTCCTGCACGCCGCCGGCGTCATCGACGAGATCGGCAGCGTCGACGACGGCAGTACCCGGACCGACTCCATGGCGCTGGAACGACAGCGCGGCATCACCATCAAGTCCGCCGTCGCCTCCTTCGGGATCGGCGACATCACGGTCAACCTGATCGACACGCCCGGTCACCCCGACTTCATCGCCGAGGTCGAGCGGGTGCTCGGCGTTCTCGACGGCGCTGTGCTGGTCGTCTCGGCTGTCGAGGGCGTCCAGGCCCAGACCCGCGTCCTGATGCGGACCCTGCGGCGGCTGCGCATCCCCACCCTGGTGTTCGTCAACAAGACCGACCGCACCGGGGCCCGCTGCGACGCGGTCCTGCGGGCCGTCACCGGCAAGCTCGCCGCCACCAGTGTCGCGATGTGCCGCGTCGAGCACCCGGGCACGCGGACCGCGCGCACCGTCGCGTACACAGCGGACGACGCGGACTTCACGGCCCGGCTGGCCGAGGTCCTCGCCGACGGCGACGAAGCACTGCTCGCCGCCTATGTGAACGAGGCCGCCCTCCCGTACGGCCGGCTGCGCGCCGCGCTCGCCGAACAGACCCGCCGGGCACAGGTCCACCCGGTGTACTTCGGCTCCGCGATCACCGGTGCGGGCGTGGACACCCTGGTCGACGGCATCACCGAGTTGCTGCCAGCCGCCGGGGGCGACACCAGGGGCCCTGTTTCGGGCACCGTCTTCAAGGTGGGCCGGGGGCCCGCCGGGGAGAAGATCGCCTACGTCCGCATGTTCTCGGGCACCCTCGGCGTCCGGGACCGGGTGCGCTACGGCGCACAGGGGGAGGAGGGCAAGGTCACCGCGGTCAGCGTCTTCGACCAGGGGACCGATGCCCCGTCGCCTTCGGTGTCCGCGGGGCGGATCGGCAGGCTGTGGGGGCTCGGCGGCGTCCGTATCGGCGACACCATCGGCGAGCCGGACAGCGCGCCACCAGGAGGCGGCCGCCACTTCTCCCCGCCGACCTTGGAGACGGTCGTGGTCCCGTGCCGGAGCGCCGACCGGGCCGCACTGCACCTGGCGCTCAGCCGCCTCGCGGAACAGGACCCGCTCATCGACCTGCGGCAGGACGACGCCCGCCGGGAGCTGTCCGTGTCGCTCTACGGCGAGGTGCAGAAGGAGGTCATCCAGGCGACCCTGGCGGACGATTTCGGCGTGGACGTCACCTTCCGCGAGACGACGACGATCCACATCGAACGCCCTGAGGGCACCGGTTGCGCCGTCGAGATCCTGCACGCCGACTCCAACCCGTTCCTGGCGACCGTTGGACTGCGCGTCGATCCCGCGCCCGTCGGCAGTGGCGTGGACTTCCGGCTGGAGGTCGAACTCGGCTCCATGCCCCCTGCGTTCATCCGCGCCGTCGAGGAGAGCGTCCATGCGGTGCTGCGGCGCGGCGGGCTCCACGGCTGGCAGGTCACCGACTGCACGGTCACGATGACGCACTCCGGGTACGCCGCCCGTCAGAGCCATGCCCATGCCGTCTTCGACAAGAGCATGTCCAGCACGGCCGGGGACTTCCGCGGTCTGACCGCACTGGTGCTGGCGCGCGCCCTGCGGCAGGCCGGCACCAGGGTGTACGAGCCCGTGCACCGCTTCGGCCTCGAGATCCCGGCGGACGTCTACGGCACGGTCCTGCCGGTGCTCGGACGGCTGCGCGCGGTGCCGCGCACCTCGTCCCCGCACGGGGCCTCGTACGTCGTCGAGGGCGACATCCCCGCCGCGTCCGTCCACGCCCTGGAGCAGCGGCTGCCGTCGCTCACCCGCGGCGAGGGCGTGCTGGAGTACGAATTCGACCACTACCAGGAGGTGGCGACTCCCCCGTCCTCCGGAGACGGACGCCGCTCCTGACCCGCGGCGCGGACACCACGCCGGGGACGCGTGATGTGGTGCCCCGTCCCATGTCGGGCACGGGACGGGGCACTTACCGTCCGACACCATGACCACACACGCAGCCGAACATCGCACGGGCCGCCTGCGCGCGGTCCTGCTCGTTCTGATCGCGGCGCTCGCCGCCGCCTTCCTGCCACCCGCCACCGCCCGGGCCGCGGGCACGATCGAGGAGGTGACCGGCTTCGGCAGCAATCCCGGCGCGCTGAAGATGTACCGGTACGTCCCCGCCGGACTCCCCCAGGGGCGCCCCGTCGTCGTCGCCCTGCACGGCTGTACCCAGAACGCCCGCGACTACGGGACGCAGAGCGGATGGACGACCCTCGCCGACCGGTGGGGCTTCTCGGTCGTACTACCGGGCCAGACCACCGCCAACAACATCAGCCAGTGCTTCGACTGGTTCCAGCCCGGCGACATCGCCCGCGGTCAGGGCGAAGCCGCGTCCATCCGGCAGATGACCGCGCGCCAGATCACCGACACGGCCGCCGACCCCGCGCGCGTCTACGTGACCGGGCTCTCCGCGGGCGGCGGCATGACCGCGGTCATGATGGCCGCGTACCCGGACGTGTACGCGGGCGGAGGGGTCGTCGCCGGACTGCCCTACGGGTGCGCGCAGGCCGCGGGTTCGCCGTACGTGTGCATGTACGTCGGCGCGACGCAGACACCCCACCAGTGGGGCGACCGCGTGCGCGCCGCCTACCCCGGGTACACGGGGCCGTGGCCGAAGCTGACCGTCTTCCAGGGAACGGCCGACTACACCGTCAAGCCCGCCAACATGGACGACCTGGTGAGGCAGTGGACGGATGTCCACGGCGCGGACCAGAGTGCCGACGCGAGCGACACCGTCGCCGGCTTCCCGCACCGTACGTACAACGACCCCTCCGGTGCGCCGGTCGCGGAGACGTACAGCATCACCGGCATGGGGCACGGACAGCCCGTCGACCCCGGAACCGGTGCGACCCAGTGCGGGACGGCGGCGGCCTACATCCTCGACGTCAACCTCTGTGCCGCCGGGAGGCTCGGCCAGAGTTGGGGGCTGGGCTGATCATCGCGGCCCGGGTCACCCACCTGCCATCGCCGCCAGCTTGCTGACGGTGTTCCAGTTGCGGGCCGTGGCCGTCAGGCCCAGTCGCTTCTCCCAGAAGGAGTGCGAGAGGCGGGTCTTCTGCACGCCTTCCGGGCAGTGCACGTAGATCTCCCGCTCGCCCGGGCGGAACTCGTCCGGGGCGAAACCGGCGGGGTCGAGGCCGGAGATCCGGTCCGCTTCGACCGGGCCGGACAGAAAGGTGACGAGGAAGCGCGCCGGGTTGACGCCGGTCATGTCGAACGGATTGCGTTCGATCACCGTGCGCAACTCGGCGGCCTCGCGCACCACACAGGGAACGTCGCGGCCGAACTCGGCACGGATGGCCCTCTCCAGCTCCGCGGCGAGTGCCGCCGGATCGGCGAGGTGGTGGTCGAACAGCGCGTTGCCGCTCTGGAGGTGGGTGCGCACCGCGGTGGCGCCGATGCCCTCGAGCAGCACCCGCAGATCCTGCATGGGGAGCCTGGTCGTCGGCCCGACATTGATCCCGCGCAGGAGTGCCACGTATCCGGTCACGAGGCCACATTAACCGCGGGCTCGCGGGAGGTACCCACTTTCGGAGGACCGGTGGCCCGGCGGAACGGTTCGGCACCCCGCGGCACCGCTACGTTCGCGTGCATGAGCACGAACAGTCACCGGCCTTCCGTGACCGAGCTGCGGCTCTCCGCCTTCAAGTCGCACCGCGGCGCGAGCTTCCCGCTCGGCCCGCTCACGCTGCTCGCCGGGCCGAGCGGATCGGGCAAGTCGAGCGTGCTGGAGGCGCTGGGCGTGCTCGGGCAGCTTGCCGCCGGGGAGGAGCTGGACGCGGTCTTCGACGGGGTGCGCGGGGGAGTCGCGGCGTGTGTGCCGGACGGCGCCCAGCCCGACGCCGAGGGCCGGCGCGGATTCCGTATCGGCTGTACGGTGACCGGTTCCGTCGGACCGGTGCAGCTCGATGTCGCCGTGCAGACCGAGCCCGAACTGCGCATCGTGGGCGAGCGGTTGGTCGGCGCCGGCGAGACGCTGCTCTCCACGGCACTGCGTGATCCCGGCCGGCGCCAGGTCCAGGCGGCCTGGCACACGGCGGGACTGGTCCCGGTCACCCGGGCACCTCTGCCGGACGACCGGCTGGCCACCTCGCTGCTGCCGCTGCGCGTCGCGGGGACCACGGACGGGCAGCGCCTGGTGCTGGCGGCGGCCGAGCAGGTCGTGCTCGCGCTGCGCGGGGTCTTCCCCGTCGACCCGCGTCCGCAGGGCATGAGGTCGCCCGCCGCGGTGTCGGACGGGATGCTGCGCGGTGGCTGCGACAACCTCTCGGCGGTGCTGCGCCGCACGCAGGGCGAGTGCCGCACCCGGCACGCGGCGCTGGTGGGCGCCCTGCGGGAGGTATGCAGGCCGCCCGTGGAGGGACTGACCGTGGTCCCCGGTGAGCGGCCGCAGCCGGGTCCTGACAGCGTGCTCGCGGCGATCGACCGGGGGTCCTTCGGGCTGGTGCCGGTGGACCGGCTCGGTGACGGGGAACTGCGATTCCTGGCCCTGGCCCTCGTCCTGCTCACCGGACCGGGTGTGCTGGAGGTCGACACGAGCGGCGAGGTGCCCGACGCGGTCCAGGTGCTGACCGTCCTCGCCGACGGCCTGGACACGGGCCTGGACCGGGCGCAGTCGCGGAAACTGCTCGACCTCGCGTGGCAGGTGGCCGAGCGCGGTCACATCCGGCTGGTGGGGACGGTCCACGACGAGACGGTGGCGGAGGGCGCCGAGGGCGTGACGCTGCTGCGCCTCGGGGTCCCGGCGGAGGACCGGGAGCGCGTCCCCCTCCAGGGAACAGGGCCGGAGCCGGAGCGCACCGGCGCGGCGATGCGGTAGACCTTCCCGTGTGACCGAGGATCTGCAGGCCCTGCAGCGCCGGCTGACCGCTTTCGCGGCGGCCCGGCACTGGGAGGGCTACCACACGCCGAAGAACCTGGCCGTGGCGCTGAGCGTCGAGGCGTCCGAGCTGCTGGAGATCTTCCAGTGGCTCACGCCCGAGGAGGCGGCGCGGGTGATGGAGGACCCGCAGAGCGCACACCGGGTCCGGGACGAGGCCGCGGACGTCCTCGCGTACCTCCTGCAGTTCTGCGAGGTGCTGGGCGTCGATCTGCCGGCCGCGCTCTCGGCGAAGATCGACCGGAACGAACTGCGCTTCCCGCTGCCGGGCGCGTCGCAGGAGCCGGAGCGGCCCGCGGCGGCCGAGCAGCCCGGGAACGCGCCGGACGCGGAGGGGCTCGGCGGCTGAGGCCGGCGGGACATCCCGCCGTCCACGGCGAGCGGGAGGTCCGGCGGCCTGCTGTCGGCCTTCACTCGGTCGAGTGAGCGAGTTTTCCACAGGCGCGATGTTGTCCACAGTTCCGCCCCGGGCCCTTTCGCGGAGGGTCGCCGTCCATCACGCTGGGTGACCACGGGAGTTCTCGTGAGCTGAGGCGGAGGTGCGACATGGACGCGGTACGACTGATCCGGGCGACCCGGCGCGCGTTGCAGGGCGGCGGCGCGGAGCGTGACCTGATGGCCGAGGCCTGGCAGGCCCAGGCGCTGACGCAGGCGATCGGCAGCCATCTCGCCCTGCACGGGGCCCCGGAACTGCGGACACTGGGCTTCTGGGTCTGCGAGGCCAGCGGCCGGGCGTGCGGTTCGACGGGGCCGCCCGGGGCGAGTGCCGGGCCGCTGCGTGCCGCGATACTCACCGAGGTCCGCGAGCCGGCGGGTGCGCTGCGCGAACTGCGCGAGTTGCTGGCGGAACTCTGCATGGCCCTGGTGTCGGTCGCGTGCACGGCCGAGTCCGAGACCGAGTACTGGCAGTGCATCGAGGCGGTCGACGCCGCCGACGAGTCCAAGGACCGGGTCGGCGCCCTGCTGCGCGCGGTCGAGTCGTCGCAGCGGCACAGCGTGTGATCCGCGACGGCGCGGGACGGGATTCGCGGTCGCGCGGCCCATGGCACCGGCAACGCGACTTTTTCTGAGCTGAGTTGGCCGACATTTGCCTCACCGTGGACCGTGTCGCGATCGCGGAGCCACGGGTCGGCGATCACTTTCGCGGTACGAGGTGCAGGATGGAAGCATGGATCTTCGAATTTTCACGGAGCCCCAGCAGGGGGCCACCTATGACACCCTTCTCACCGTCGCCAAGGCCACGGAGGACCTCGGCTTCGACGCGTTCTTCCGCTCCGACCACTATCTGAAGATGGGCGGCGCGGACGGTCTGCCCGGGCCCACCGACGCGTGGATCACCCTGGCCGGCCTCGCCCGTGAGACCTCCCGCATCCGGCTCGGCACGCTGATGACGGCGGCCACCTTCCGGCTGCCGGGCGTCCTGGCCATCGAGGTCGCGCAGGTGGACCAGATGTCCGGAGGACGCGTCGAGCTGGGCATCGGGGCCGGGTGGTACGCGGAGGAGCACGCCGCGTACGGCATCCCGTTCCCGAAGGCGAAGTTCGCGCGCCTGGAGGAGCAGCTCGCCGTCATCACCGGACTGTGGTCCACGCCCGTCGGGGAGACCTTCGACTTCGACGGCAAGCACTACACGCTCAAGGACTCGCCCGCCCTGCCCAAGCCGGCCCAGGCCAAGGTGCCCGTCCTCATCGGCGGCCACGGCGCCGAGCGCACGCCGCAGCTCGCCGCCCGCTACGCCGACGAGTTCAATCTGCCCTTCGGCTCGCTGGAGGACACGGCCCGGCAGTTCACCCGGGTGCGGAAGGCGGCCGAGGAGCACGGCCGCGGCAAGGACGACATCGTCTACTCCAACGCCCTGGTGGCGTGCGTCGGCAAGGACGACGCCGAGGTCGCCCGCCGTGCCGCCGCCATCGGCCGCGATGTCGACGAGCTCAAGGCCAACGGCCTGGCCGGTTCGCCCTCCGAGGTCGTCGAGAAGATCCACCGCTACGCGGAACTCGGCGCGAGCCGCTTCTACCTGCAGATCCTCGACCTGTCCGACCTCGACCACCTGGAACTGATCGCCTCGGGCGTCCAGCCGCAGCTGGGCTGACGGGCACCGTTCCGCCCACCGCACAGCAAGGAGCACCCGCGATGTCCGTGCCGACCAGGGCTTTGGCGCAGGCCCTCGCCGAGGGCACTGTGGCCCTCGACGGCGGCCTGTCCAACCAGCTCGCCGACCAGGGCTGCGACCTGTCCGACGAGCTGTGGTCCGCCCGGCTGCTCGCCGACGACCCGGAGCAGGTCGAGGCGGCCCACGCGGCCTACGTCCGGGCGGGCGCGCGGGTGCTCATCACCGCCAGCTACCAGGCGACCCACGAGGGCTTCGCCCGGCGCGGAATCGGCAGCGACGCCGCGAGCGCGCTGCTGCGGCGCAGCGTCGAACTCGCCAGGGCCGCGGCGGACCGGGTGGCGGAGGAGGTGTGGGTGGCGGCGTCGGTCGGCCCGTACGGCGCGATGCTCGCGGACGGCAGCGAGTACCGCGGGCGCTACGGACTGAGCATCGCGGAACTGGAGCGTTTCCACCGCCCCCGGATCGAGACCCTGGCCGAGGCGGGGCCGGACGTTCTTGCACTGGAGACCGTGCCGGACACCGACGAGGCCGAGGCGCTGCTGCGCGCGGTCGACGGGGTCGGTGTGCCCGTGTGGCTCACCTACACCGTCGAAGGCGACGCGACCCGCGCCGGCCAACCGCTGGAGGAGGCGTTCCGGATCGCGGCCGGCAGCGACGCCGTGATCGGCGTCGGGGTCAACTGCTGTTCCCCGGCGGACGCGGACCGGGCGGTGGAGACGGCGGCCGCAACGCAACTCCCCGTCGTGGTCTACCCCAACAGCGGCGAGACGTGGGACGCCACGACCCGCGCCTGGCACGGCGGTTCCTCGTTCGACCCGGAGCGGGTCCGCGCATGGGAGAAGGCCGGAGCCCGTCTCATCGGCGGCTGCTGCCGGGTCGGTCCCGGCGAGATATCCGGCCTGGCCGGTGCCCTCACCCGCTGACGCCCGGAAAACCGCTGGTCGCGCGGGGCGGAGCAGGGTGATACTCAGGCGGTGTTCCTGACGATATCGACCACTGGCAGCGGCGGCGCGCCCGCCACGGACCTCGGCTTCCTGCTGCACAAGCACCCGGAGAAGACGCAGATCTTCTCGACGTCCTACGGCGACGCCCACGTGTTCTACCCCGAGGCGTCCGAGCATCGGTGCACGGCCGCGTTGCTCCTGGAGGTCGATCCGGTGGCGCTGGTGCGGCGCGGCAAGGGCCGCGGCGGCGCACCCGACTCCGCGCTCGCGCAGTACGTCAACGACCGGCCGTACGCGGCGTCGTCGCTGCTCGCGGTCGCCCTGCGCACGGTCTTCGCCAGCGCGCTCAAGGGCGTGTGCACCGCGCGTCCGGAGCGCGCGGCGAGTCCGCTGCCGCTGCGGATCGCGATCCCCGCCGTTCCCGCGCGCGGCGGTGCGGCCCTCGTGCGCCGGTTGTTCGAGCCGCTGGGCTGGACGGTGGAGGCCGAACCGGTCCCGCTGGACGCGCAGTTCCCCGCCTGGGGCGACTCGCGGTACGTACGGCTGGTGCTGGAGGGCGAGCTGCGCCTCGCCGAGGCGCTGCGCCATCTGTACGTGCTGCTGCCGGTGATGGACGACGCCAAGCACTACTGGGTGTCGCCCGACGAGGTCGACAAGCTGCTGCGGATGGGGGAGGGGTGGCTCGCGGGCCACCCCGAGCAGCGACTGATCACCAGCCGCTACCTCGCCCGGCGCTGGTCGCTGACCCGGCAGGCCATGGAGCGGCTGGAGCTGGCCCGGCTGGCCGAGGCCGACGACAGCGAGCCCGAGGCACTGGACAACGCGGTGGACGAGGAGGTGGACACCGAGGAGAAGCCGGTACCGCTGGCTGTGCAGCGGCGGGAGGCGATCCTGACGGCACTGCGCTCCGCCGGCGCCGCCCGTGTTCTCGACCTCGGCTGCGGGCAGGGCCAGCTGGTCGGCGAACTGCTGAAGGACGCCCGTTTCACCGAGATCGTCGGTGTCGACGTGTCGATGCGGGCGCTCGGCGAGGCCACCCGGAGGCTGCGCCTGGACCGCATGGGCGACCACCGGGCGGCACGCGTGCGGCTGATGCAGGGCTCGCTCGCGTACACCGACACCCGGCTCAAGGGGTACGACGCCGCGGTGCTCAGTGAGGTCGTCGAGCACCTGGACCCGCCGCGGCTGCCGGCGCTGGAGTACGCCGTGTTCGGCACGGCCCGGCCCGCGACCGTGGTCGTGACCACGCCGAACGTCGAGTACAACGTGCGCTGGGAGACGCTGCCGGCCGGACACGTCCGGCACGCCGACCACCGCTTCGAGTGGACCCGCGAGGAGTTCCGCTCCTGGGCCGGGCAGGTGGCGCAGCGGCACGGATACGACGTCCGCCACCTCCCCGTCGGGCCGGACGACCCCGAGGTCGGCCCGCCCACCCAGATGGCAGTCTTCACCACGACCGCGAAGGAGGCGGTGGCATGACCGGCAAGCGCACCCTGCCCGTGACCGACCTGTCCCTCGTGGTCCTGATCGGCACCACCGGCTCGGGCAAGTCCACGTTCGCCCGGCGCCACTTCAAGCCCACCGAGGTGATCTCCTCCGACTTCTGCCGCGGGCTGGTCAGCGACGACGAGAACGACCAGAGTGCCAGCGGCGACGCCTTCGACGTCCTGCACTACATCGCGGGCAAGCGCCTGGCCGCCGGCCGCCTCACCGTCGTCGACGCCACCAGCGTCCAGCAGGAGAGCCGTCGCCAGCTGGTCCGGCTCGCCCGCGAGTACGACGTGCTGCCCATCGCGATCGTCCTGGACGTCCCCGAACAGGTCTGCGTCGAGCGCAACGCCGCCCGTCCCGACCGCGCCCACCTGCCCCGGCACGTCGTGCAGCGCCAGCACCGCGAACTGCGCCGGTCCCTGCGGCAGCTGGAGCGCGAGGGCTTCCGCAAGGTGCACGTGCTGCGGGGCGCGGAGGAGGTCGAGGCGGCCGAGGTCGTCCTGGAACGCCGCTTCAACGACAAGCGCGAGCTCACCGGGCCGTTCGACATCATCGGCGACGTCCACGGCTGCAGCTCCGAGCTGGAGACCCTGCTCGGCAAGCTCGGCTACGCCGACGGCGCCCACCCCGAGGGCCGCACCGCCGTATTCGTCGGCGACCTCGTCGACCGCGGACCCGACAGCCCCGGCGTGCTGCGCCGCGTCATGAGCATGGTCGAGTCCGGCAACGCCCTGTGCGTGCCCGGCAACCACGAGAACAAGCTCGGCCGGTACCTCAAGGGCAAGAAGGTCCAGCACACCCACGGACTCGCCGAGACCATCGAGCAGTTGGAGAAGGAGGACGCGAAGGACCCCGCCTTCCGTGAGCAGGTCCGGGAGTTCATCGACGGACTGGTCAGCCACTACGTGCTGGACGGCGGCAAGCTGGTGGTCTGCCACGCCGGCCTGCCCGAGAAGTACCACGGCCGCACCTCCGGCCGGGTCCGCTCGCACGCCCTGTACGGCGACACCACCGGTGAGACCGACGAGTTCGGCCTGCCCGTGCGCTACCCCTGGGCCGAGGACTACCGCGGCCGCGCCACCGTCGTCTACGGCCACACGCCCGTGCCGAACACCTCGTGGATCAACAACACGATCTGCCTGGACACCGGCGCCGTCTTCGGCGGCCGGATGACCGCGCTGCGCTGGCCCGAGCGCGAGATCGTCGACGTGCCCGCCGAGCGGGTCTGGTACGAGCCGGCCAAGCCGCTCGCCGCCGAGGCCCCCGGCGGCCACGAGGGGCGGCCGCTGGCCCTCGCCGACGTCACCGGCCGGCGGATCGTGGAGACCGCGCACCACGGCCGGGTCGCCGTCCGCGAGGAGAACGCGGCCGCCGCACTGGAGGTCATGAGCCGCTTCGCGGTCGACCCGCGGCTGCTCGCCTACCTGCCGCCGACGATGTCGCCGTGCGCGACCTCGCACGTCGAGGGGTACCTGGAGCACCCGCACGAGGCGTTCGCCGCCTACCGGGAGGACGGTGTGCGCGAGGTGCTGTGCGAGGAGAAGCACATGGGCTCCCGCGCGGTCGCCCTGGTCTGCCGCGACACCGAGGCCGCCCGTGTGCGCTTCGGCGTGACCGACGGGACCACCGGCACGCTGCACACCCGCACCGGCCGGCCGTTCTTCGACGACCCCGCCGTCACCGAGGCGGTGCTCGACCGGCTGCGGGCCGCCGTCACCGCCGCCGGCCTGTGGGACGAGCTCGGCACGGACTGGCTGCTGCTCGACGCCGAACTGCTGCCCTGGTCGCTGAAGGCCTCCGGCCTGCTCCGCAAGCAGTACGCCGCCGTGGGTGCCGCCTCCGGCGCCGTCTTCCCGGAGGCACTGGCCGCCCTGGAGGCCGCGGCGGCGCGCGGCACCGATGTCGCCGGGCTGCTGGGACGCCAGCGCGAGCGCGCCGGGGACGCCGCCGCCTTCACCGAGGCGTACCGGCGCTACTGCTGGACGACCGAGGGGCTGGACGGGGTGCGCCTCGCACCGTTCCAGATCCTGGCCGTCCAGGGCCGCAGCCTGGCCGCACTGCCGCACGACGAGCAGCTCGGGCTCATCGACCGGCTGGTCGCGGGCGACCCGACCGGGCTGCTGCAGGAGACCCGTCGGCTGCTGGTCGACACCGGCGACGAGGAGTCGGTGGCCGCCGGCACCCGCTGGTGGCTGGAGATGACGGAGGCCGGCGGCGAGGGCATGGTCGTCAAGCCGCTGCGGGCGCTGCTGCGCACCGAGGACGGCAACCGGCTGGTGCAGCCAGGCATCAAGTGCCGCGGCAGGGAGTATCTGCGGATCATCTACGGTCCGGAGTACACCCGGCCCGAGCAGCTGGCCCGCCTGCGCTCCCGCGCGCTCGGGCACAAGCGCTCGCTCGCGCTGCGCGAGTACGCCCTCGGCCTGGAGGCGCTGGACCGGATGGCCGCGGGCGAGCCCCTGTGGCGGGTGCACGAGGCGGTCTTCGCCGTCCTGGCGCTGGAGTCGGAGCCGGTGGACCCCCGTCTGTGACGGGTGAGGGGCGGGCACGTGGCTGCCCGCCCCTTCCAGGCGGTAAACCCCCGCCAAGTGGGAATGTCTAGCCCCATGGCATTCCATGTGGACTCCGAGGCCGGGCGGCTGCGCAGCGTCATCCTCCACCGCCCCGGCCTGGAGCTGAAGAGGCTCACGCCGTCGAACAAGGACGCTTTGCTCTTCGACGACGTCCTGTGGGTGCGCCGGGCGCGCGCCGAGCACGACGGCTTCGCCGACGTGCTGCGCGACCGGGGGGTGACGGTCCACCTCTTCGGCGATCTGCTGCGCGAGTCGCTGGCCCTGCCCGAGGCCCGGCGCCTCGTCCTGGACCGGGTCTTCGACGAGAAGGAGTACGGGCCGGTCGTCACCGACCACCTGCGCGCCGCCTTCGAGGAGCTGACCGCCGCCGAGCTCACCGAGGCACTGGTCGGCGGCATGACCAAGCGGGAGTTCCTGGCCCGGTTCGCCGAGCCGACCTCGGTGCGCTTCCACGTCATGGAGCTGGACGACTTCCTGCTCGATCCGCTGCCGAACCACATCTTCACGCGGGACACCTCCGCCTGGGTCTACGACGGCGTGAGCATCAACGCGATGCGCTGGCCCGCCCGCTGGCACGAGACCGTCCACTACGAGGCGGTCTACCGGCACCACCCGCTGTTCGCCGGCGCGGGCTTCCACGTGTGGTCCGAGGGCCAGGCCGCCTACCCCTCCACCATCGAGGGCGGCGACGTGCTGGTGATCGGCAACGGCGCCGCGCTGATCGGCATGAGCGAGCGCACGACTCCGCAGGCCGTGGAGATGCTGGCGCAGCGCCTGTTCAACGCGGGCTCGGCGACCACCATCGTGGCGCTGGACATGCCCAAGCGGCGGGCTTTCATGCACCTGGACACCGTGATGACCATGGTGGACGGCGACACCTTCACCAAGTACGCGGGGCTGGGCATGCTGCGCTCGTACACCATCGAGCCCGGCGCGGGGGAGCGGGATCTCAAGGTCACCGACCACCCGCCGGAGCACATGCACCGCGCCATCGCCGCCGCGCTCGGCCTCGACGACATCCGGGTCCTGACCGCCACCCAGGACGTGCACTCCGCGGAGCGCGAGCAGTGGGACGACGGGTGCAACGTGCTGGCGGTGGAGCCGGGTGTGGTCCTGGCGTACGAGCGCAACAGCACCACCAACACCTTCCTGCGCAAGCGCGGCATCGAGGTGATCGAGATCCCGGGGAGCGAGCTGGGCCGGGGCCGCGGCGGTCCGCGCTGTATGAGCTGCCCCGTCGTGCGCGACGCCGTGTGACGGCTCGGCGACGAAGCGGCCGCGACCGGGCGCTCCGGTCGGCGGGTTCGGCGGGTTCGGCGGGTTCAGCCGGTGCGGCGGTGCGTCCGGTGCGTCCGCGCGGTAAATCGTGTGCCCCGCGGACACCGCAGGGGCTACGCTCGGCGCTGTGAACGTCATGGGCCGAAGCACCACCGCGACCGCGCGAGCGACCAGCTCGCCGGTTGCCGCCGCCTGACGTACCTCCTGCTTCCACCGGCGACCGGAAACGGTCCGCCGATGGCCCCATGGCTTCCCCGCCCCGGTTCCGATGATCGTGCGGACTGCTGTCCGGTGCCTCCCCGCTGCACACGCGAAGGAGTCATCCCATGCACACCGACCGGATCATGAGCACCGATCAGATCGCCCGCACGTTCGTCGAGTACTACGAGGAGCGCGGCCACCGCCGGATCACCGGCTCGACCCTGCTGCCGCCGCCCGGTGATCCGGTGCTGTTCACCACCTCGGGCATGCACCCGCTCACCCCGTACCTCGAGGGGCGCCCGCACCCGCTCGGCAGGCGGCTGGTCAATCTGCAGCGCTGTCTGCGCACCACGGACCTCGACGAGGTCGGCGACCGTACCCATCTGACCGTCTTCGAGATGCTCGGCACCTGGTCGCTCGGCGACTACGAGGGCCCGTCGAGTCTCGAGTGGGGCTACGGACTGCTCACCGAGGGGTTCGGCGTCGATCCGGCCCTGCTCCACGTCACGGTCTTCGGCGGCGACGACCGGACCGGCCCGGACACCGCCTCCCTGGAGCTGTGGCAGGGGCACGGGGTGCCGGTGGAGCTCACCGTCGAGGACAACTGGTGGTCCAACGGGCCGACCGGCCCGTGCGGCCCCGACTCGGAGATCTTCCTGTGGACAGGAGACACTCCGCCGAGGTCCACGCCGACCGGGGACGACCGCTGGGTGGAGGTGTGGAACCACGTGATGATGCGCCATCGGCGGCTCGCCGACGGTTCACTGGTGCCGCTTCCCCAGCGCAATGTCGACACCGGGCTCGGCCTGGAACGGCTGGCCTCGCTGCTGCAGGGGCGGACGTCGGTGTTCGAGTGCGACGTCTTCGACCCCTGGCGCCGCCTCGTACCGGTCCTGTGGCCGTTGGACGAACCGTCGCTGCGTCTGGTCTACGACCACCTGCGCTCGGCCGTCGTGGTGATCGGCGACGGGACGCTCCCGGGCCCTACCGGCCGCGGCTACGTGCTGCGCCGGCTGATCCGGCGGGTGCTCACCGTGCTGCGGCGGGACGATCCGTCGCGCGGCCTGGGGGACCTGCCGGACGAACTGGTCCGCCACACCCTCGACCACTTCCGGCAGGAGACGGACCCGGACACCGTACGCCGGGTGCTGCTCGAGGAGGAGCACCGCTTCGGCCGGCTTCTGGAGCGCGGCCGGCGGGTGCTGGCCCGGCCCCGGTTCCGTGGCCCGCTGGGCGAGGAGGACTTCCGCTACCTCCACGACACCCACGGCCTGCCGCGCGACCTCGTCCTGAGCCTCCGGCCGCAGTGACGGGTCGGGGCGTGGCGAGGGATCCAGGCGGTTGCCGCGCCGTGCCCCCACCCGCGTGGTGGATTCCCGGTCGGGAGAACGGGATCCCCCACGCGGCGGGAAGGTGTGACCTGGCACGCCGCTTCGGGCGACCGATGCCCTGCCGACACGAGAATCGGCGCGCCGCGTCACAGTGGTGTCACCCAGTCTTCTTCCGGAAGGCTCTGTATAAACATGCGAATTCGCGTATATACTTCCACGTCATTGGTGTACGCGTGTTCGGCGCCCGGCCGACGACGACCTAGGAGGCCCTCATGGCCATCGACCTCGCCGGTCGCCCCTTCCTCAAGGAGCTGGACTTCGCCCCCGAGGAGTTCCGCGGCCTGGTGGAGCTGGCGGGCGAGCTGAAGGCGGCCAAGAAGGCGGGCGCCGAGGTACGGCGGCTGGCCGGCCGGAACATCGCGCTGATCTTCGAGAAGACCTCGACCCGCACCCGTTGCGCCTTCGAGGTCGCCGCCGCGGACCAGGGTGCCGCCACGACGTACCTGGACCCCTCCGGTTCCCAGCTCGGCCACAAGGAGTCGGTCAAGGACACGGCGCGGGTGCTGGGCCGGATGTTCGACGGCATCGAGTACCGCGGCACCGGTCAGGAGATCGTCGAGGAACTCGCCGCGCACGCCGGTGTCCCGGTGTGGAACGGGCTGACGGACCAGTGGCACCCCACGCAGATGCTCGCCGACGTCCTCACCATGACCGAGCACAGCGGCCGCACGGCCGGTGACGCCGCCGGCATCGCCTACGCCTACCTGGGCGACGCCCGCTCCAACATGGGCAACTCCCTCCTGGTCACCGGCGCCCTGCTGGGCATGGACGTGCGCATCGTGGCCCCGAAGCGGCTGTGGCCCGACACGTCGGTCGTCGCGGAGGCGCACCGGCTGGCCGCCGCCACCGGCGCGCGCGTCACGCTCACCGAGGACGTCGCCGAGGGCGTGGCGGGCGCGGAGTTCGTCCACACCGACGTCTGGGTCTCGATGGGCGAGCCCAAGGAGGTCTGGGACGAGCGCATCGCGCTGCTCGCCCCCTACGCCGTGACCGCGGACGTCCTGCGGGCGACGGGCCGGGCCGACGTGAAGTTCATGCACTGCCTTCCCGCCTTCCACGACCTCGGCACGAAGCTGGGCCGGGAGATCCACGAACGGCACGGCCTGACCTCGCTGGAGGTCACCGACGAGGTCTTCGAGTCGCCGCACTCGGTCGTCTTCGACCAGGCGGAGAACCGGATGCACACCATCAAGGCGGTCCTCGTCGCCACCCTGGCAGGCGCCACGCCTATCGCGTAGTCGTGACGGCGGTCACGAAGGAGTGATAACTTCGCGGTGAAGGCAGTCTGCCTCCCCCGCGAAGGAGGACGTGCCCATGAGCCCCTACCGAGGCTCCGCAGGCCGCACCGAGGAATGGCGGCACCTGCGGGTGGACCGGGCCGACGGCATCGTCACCGTCACCCTCGACCGTCCCGACCGGCTCAACGCGCTGACCTTCGGCGCCTACGCCGATCTGCGCGACCTGCTCACCGAGCTGCCGCACGACGGCGACACCCGCGTCCTGGTACTCGCCGGAGCCGGCCGCGGCTTCTGCTCCGGCGGTGACGTCGACGAGATCATCGGCGCGACCCTCGCCATGGGCGCGGGCCAGTTGCTGGACTTCACCCGGATGACCGGGCAGGTCGTCCGCGCCATCCGCGAGGCGCCCTTCCCGGTGATCGCGGCGGTGCACGGCGTGGCGGCGGGCGCCGGCTCCGTCATCGCCCTCGCCTCGGACTTCCGGGTGGTCGAACGCTCCGCCCGCTTCGCCTTCCTCTTCACCAAGGTGGGCCTGGCCGGCGCGGACATGGGCGCCGCCTACCTGCTGCCCCGCATGGTGGGCCTCGGCCACGCCACCCGGCTGCTGATGCTCGGCGACACGGTCGGCGCACCCGAGGCCGACCGCATCGGCCTGGTCAGCGAACTCGTCGACGACGGGCAGGCCGACGCGAGCGCCGCGGCGCTGGCCAAACGCCTGGCCGCCGGGCCCGCACTGGCGTACCAGCAGACCAAGGCGCTGCTCACCGCCGAGCTCGACATGCCGCTGGCCGCGGCCGTGGAGATGGACGCCGCCACTCAGGCGCTGCTGATGACCAGCGCCGACTACGCGGAGTTCCACGCGGCGTTCACCGAGAAGCGCAGCCCCAACTGGAAGGGCCGCTGACCGTGCGAGTGGCCATCATCGGCGGCGGCCCCGGCGGCCTGTACGCGGCGGCGCTGCTGGCGCGCCTCGACCCCGAGCGGTCCGTCACGGTCTGGGAACGCGGCGCGCCGCAGGACACGTTCGGCTTCGGCGTCGTGCTGTCCGACGAGACGCTCGGCGGCATCGAGCACGCCGACCCGGTCGTCTTCCGCGCCCTGGAGCGCGAGTTCACCCGCTGGGACAACATCGACGTCCACCACCGCGGACGGGTGGTGACCTCCGGCGGCCACGGCTTCGCGGCCGTGGACCGGCGCCGGCTGCTCACGATCCTGCACGACCGGTGCCGTGCCCTCGGGGTGACCGTCCGCAGCCGCGAACTCGCCCCCGCTGCCGCGGAACTGGCCCGCACCCACGACCTCGTCGTCGCCGCCGACGGCGCCAACAGCGCCACCCGCGGCGCCCACGCCACGTCCTTCCGCCCCACCCTGACCGGCCACGGCTGCCGCTACATCTGGCTCGCCACCGACCTCGCCCTGGACGCCTTCCGCTTCGAGATCGTGGAGACCGAGCACGGGATCATGCAGGCCCACGGTTACCCCTACCGGCCGGGCGCCGCCACCTTCATCGTCGAGATGCACGAGGACGTCTGGCGCCGCGCCGGCCTGGACCGCGCGGACGAGACGGAGTCCATCGCCCGCTGCGAGAAGATCTTCGCGGACGCGCTCGGCGGCCACTCCCTGCGCGGCAACCGCTCCCGCTGGGGCGCCTTCACCACGGTCGTCAACGAGCGCTGGCGCCACGAGAACATCGTGCTGCTGGGCGACGCCGCGCACACCGCGCACTTCTCCATCGGCTCCGGCACCAAGCTGGCCATGGAGGACGCCCTCGCCCTCGCCGCGTCCCTGCGCGAACAGCCGGACCTCCCGGGGGCGCTGGCCGCGTACGAAGCCGAGCGGAGGCCCGTCGTCGCCAGTACCCAGCGGGCGGCGCGGGCGAGCCTGGAGTGGTTCGAGCACCTGGAGCAGTACGCGGCGCAGCCGCCGCGGCAGTTCGCGTTCAACCTGCTGACCCGCAGCCGCCGCGTCACCCACGACAACCTGCGGCTGCGTGACGCGGACTTCGCCGCCGCCGTCGAGCGGGACTTCGGCACCGCCCCGGACACCCCGCCGATGTTCACGCCGTTCACCCTGCGCGGGCTGACCCTGCGCAACCGCGTCGTCGTCTCCCCGATGGACATGTACTCGGCCACCGACGGGGTCCCCGGCGACTTCCATTTCGTCCACCTGGGCGCCCGGGCGCTGGGCGGTGCGGGTCTGGTCATGACCGAGATGGTCTGCGTCAGCCCCGAGGGCCGCATCACCCCCGGCTGCGCGGGCCTGTGGAACGACGAGCAGGAGGCGGCCTGGCGCCGCGTCACCGACTTCGCGCACACCCAGCCCGGGGCCGCGATCGGCCTCCAGCTCGGCCACAGCGGCCGCAAGGGCTCCACCCGCCTGATGTGGGAGGGCATCGACCAGCCGCTCCCGTACGGCAACTGGCCGCTCGCCGCGCCCTCCCCGCTGCCCTACCGGCCCGGCACCAGCCAGATCCCGCACGCCCTGGACACCGACGGGCTGGACCGCATCCGAGAGCAGTTCACCGAGTCCGCGCGGCGCGGCGCCCGGGCCGGCTTCGACCTGCTGGAACTGCACTGCGCCCACGGTTATCTGCTCTCCGGCTTCCTCTCCCCGCTCACCAACCGACGCACCGACGCCTACGGCCGCGACCTGGCCGGGCGGCTGCGCTTCCCGCTGGAGGTCTTCGACGCCGTCCGCGAGGTCTGGCCCGCCGACCGGCCCATGACGGTGCGCATCTCCGCCACCGACTGGGCCGAGGGCGGCACCACCGCCGAGGACGCCGTCGAGATCGCCCGTGCCTTCGCCGACCACGGCGCCGACGCCATCGACGTCTCCACCGGCCAGGTCGTCCCCGACGAGCGGCCCGACTTCGGCCGCTCCTACCAGACCCCCTACGCCGACCGGATCCGCAACGAGCTCGGGATCCCCGTCATCGCCGTCGGCGCCCTCTCCTCCTGGGACGACGTCAACTCCCTGCTCCTCGCGGGCCGCGCCGACCTGTGCGCGCTGGCCCGCCCGCATCTGTACGACCCCCACTGGACGCTCCACGCCGCCGCGGAGCAGGGCTACACCGGGCCCGGCGCACCGTGGCCGCTCCCGTACCAGGCGGGCAGCCGCAAGCCGCCCACCGGGCGCACGGACGCGCCGAGGCCGCGCCTGAGGCTGGACGGGTGACACACGTCAGGCGAAGACGGACGTGTCCAGGGAGAACGAGAACGGCTCGGGGAGGTCGAGTTCCTTCCCGAACAGGACGCGGACGTCCTGGCGGTAGTCCCCGTCGGCGGGCTCGCCGTACCGGGTGACGGTGCCCTCGGTGCGGTCCACCAGCAGGTAGAAGGGGATGCCGGCGGCCGCGTAGCCGCGGCGCTTCGGGCCGCGGTCCTTGTCCGGGCGCGTGGATGTCACCTCGACGGTCATGACGACTCCGTCGAGAACAGCCCACGCGTCGAGGCCTCGGAAGAACGGTCGCGGAGCCACGGTGGCGTCCGGGACGAAGCGGCCGAGCGGGGTGATCAAACCCTTCGTGCCGGCGCCGTAAAGTTCGGCGGAGATTTCCTGGCGATCTGCCAGAGCAGTTCCCCCACGGCGTCCTCGTGGTCTCCGTCGGGCGGCGGGGTCGCGACGATCTCCCCCTCGATCAGCTCGGCGCGGTATCCCTCGGGCCCCGTGAGGTCGAGGAAGGCGGCCAGCACGGCGTCGCCGCCGGAGTCCGGGCGTCCGGTCGCGGGCAGTGCCAGTCGCGTACCTCCTCGATCGTCATGGTTCCGCTCCCATGCGGTCAGGTCATGCCCCGCCGGTCGGCATGGGCATGTGTCCTGTCAACGATCACCCGCGGCGCCGGACACGTCATGCGATCAGCGGACCGGCAGGAACGCCGCGCCCGCGTCCCGGAGCCGGTCGTGCAGGTCGTGGAAGACCGCGGCGCTCCTGCCGCCGGGCCAGTCGCGGGGCAGCAGGGCGGGGGAGAGGCCGGGGTCGGCATAGGGCAGCCGGCGCCAGGAGTCGAGGGCCCGGAGGTAGTCCGCGAAGGCGTCCTGGGCCGGGGTGGTGCGGCGGGCGGCCCAGCGGCGCAGGACGGGCTCGTGGGCGTCGAGGAAGGCGAGGTGGAGCTCGGCGATGCCGTCCAGGTCCCACCAGCGGCGCACGGCGGAGGCCGTCGGCTCGAAGCCCAGGTGGGTGCCCGTGAAGAGGTCCACATAGGTGTCCAGGCCGAGGCGGCGCAGGGTGTGCCCGGCCTCGTCGTACAGCCGGGCGGGGGCGATCCACACTCCGGGCGCGGCGGTGCCGAAGCCCAGGCGGGCCAGCCGGGAGCGCAGCAGATGGCGCTTGTGGCGCTCGCTCTCGGGGACCGAGAAGACCGCGAGCACCCACTGCTCGCCGGCCGCCTCGTCGTCCGGGCGGCCGTAGATGCGCCGGTCGCCGTCGGCGAGCAGCTGCCGCGCGTCGTCGGACAGGACGTACCCGGCGGCCCCGTCGACGCGGTCCGGGGCGAGCAGGCCGCGCCGCTTGAGCCGGGAGACCGCGGAGCGGACCGACTGCGGGTCGACGTCCAGTGCGCCCATGAGCCGGATCAGTTCGGCGACCGGGATGCGGCCGTCCCACTCGCCGGTCCGCCCGTAGGCGCCGAAGTAGGTCACGATCAGCGAACTGGGAGTGTGCTCGGTCACGCGATCACTGTAGGTCGCGCAGCCGGAAGCGTTGCAGCTTCCCCGTCGGCGTGCGCGGAAGGGCCTGGACGAACCGGATCTCGCGCGGGCACTTGTAGCCCGCGATCTCCTCCTTGACGAAGGCGCGCAGTGCCTCGGCCGTTCCCGCGCGTCCGTCGTGCGGCAGCCCGTCGCGCAGGACGACGAAGGCCCGCACGACCTGCCCGCGGCCCTCGTCCGGCACGCCGATCACCGCCGCCTCGCGGACGTCGGGGTGGCGCAGCAGGGCCTCCTCGACCTCGGGGCCCGCGATGTTGTAGCCGGCCGAGATGATCATGTCGTCGGCGCGGGCCACGTAGCGGTAGTAGCCGTCCGGCTCACGCACATAGGTGTCGCCGGTCAGGTTCCAGCCCTCGCGCACGTAGTCGCGCTGCCGCTCGTCCGCCAGGTAGCGGCAACCGGTCGGACCGCGTACGGCGAGCAGTCCCGGTTCGCCGTCCGGCAGCGGAGTGATCGTCAGCGGGTCGACCACGCGCGCCTCGTAGCCCGGTACCGCGACGCCGGTGGTGCCGGGCCGGATCGCCTCGTCGGCGGCGGAGATGAAGATGTGCAGCATCTCTGTGGCGCCGATGCCGTTGATGATGCGCAGCCCGGTCGCCTCGTGCCAGGCCCGCCAGGTGGCGGCGGGCAGGTTCTCGCCCGCGGACACGCAGCGCCGCAGCGAGGACAGGTCGTATTCGCCCGGGAGCTGCAGCATCGACCGGTAGGCGGTGGGCGCCGTGAAGAGCACGCTGACCCGGTGGGTGCCGACGGCCCGGGCCAGTTGCTCCGGCCCGGCCTGCTCCAGGAGCAGAGTGGAGGCCCCCGCCCGCAGCGGGAAGACGACGAGCCCGCCGAGCCCGAAGGTGAAGCCGAGCGGCGGGCTGCCCGCGAACACGTCGTCGGCGCGGGGTCGCAGGACGTGCGCGGAGAAGGTGTCGGCGATGGCGAGCACGTCGCGGTGGAAGTGCATGCAGCCCTTGGGGCGGCCCGTCGTGCCCGAGGTGAACGCGATGAGCGCCACGTCGTCCGCGGAGGTGGCCACGGCCGCGAAGCGGTCCGGCTTGGCCGCGGCCAGCCGCAGCAGGTCGTCGGAGGCCTCCCCGCCGTACGTCGCGATCCGCAGTCCCGGCACCTCGGCCTTGGCCAGGTCGTCCACCGACCGGATGTCACACAGCGCGTGCCCCACGGCGGCGAGGCGGCCGATCGTCGCCAGCTCCTGGGCGCGGTGCGCCGCCAGCACCGTGACCGCGACGGCCCCCGCCTTCATCACGGCGAACCAGCAGGCCACCAGCCACGGCGTGGTCGGCCCGCGCAGCAGCACGCGGTTGCCGGGCACCACGCCGAGGTCGTCGACGAGCACGTGCGCGATGCGGTCGGCGGCGGCGCGCAGGTCGTCGTACGACCACACCTCGCCGTCCGGCATGCGCAGGCAGGGCGCGTCGGGCGTGCCCCCGGCGAGCAGTTCGGCGCCGCAGTTGAGCCGGTCCGGGTACGCCATGGAGGGGAGGTCGCAGGACAGGACGGGCCACTGGTCACGCGGCGGGAGGTGCTCCCGCGGGAAAGTGTCCACGTGTGCGGATGGCAGCAGGTCCATGGCGGGTTCGCCCCTCGTTGGCACCTGGTTGCGGACGGATTCAGCGTAACGTGTTTGTGACGGCAGTCAACGGTACGCGATACGGGAGGTGCCCCGTGGCATCGTTCGCGCTCGACCCGGAACAGCTCAAGTGGTGCGCGCAGGTGCGCGACTGGGCCGCGGAACGGCTGCGGCCGCTCGCCGAGGCGGGTGAACCGGGCCGCGTCAACCGGCCGCTGCTCACCGCGCTCGGCGAACTCGGTCTGCTCGACCGCCTGTTCTCGGGCACCGCACTCGACCTGTGCCTGCTGCGGGAGTCCCTGGCCCGAGAGTGCACCGAGGCCGAGACCGCCCTCGCCTTGCAGGGACTGGGCGCGCACGCCCTGCTGGGGTCACCGGAACTGGCCGGCCGCTGGATCCCGCGGGTCGTGTCCGGCGAGGCGGTCGCCGCGTTCGCCCTCACCGAACCCGGCGCCGGATCGGACGCCGCCGCCCTGGAACTGGCCGCCGAGCGCGACCCGTCGGAGGGCGGCTGGCGGCTCAGCGGCGAGAAGTGCTGGATCTCCAACGCCCCCGACGCCGACCTCTACACCGTCTTCGCCCGGACCACCCCCGGGGCGGGCGCCCGCGGCGTCACCGCCTTCGCCGTCCCCGCCGACCGGCCAGGACTGGGCGGGCAGCGGCTCGACATGCTCTCCCCGCACCCGATCGGCCGGCTGACCTTCGACGCCGTCCCGGTCGGCGAGGGGGACGTCATCGGCGAAGTGGACCGCGGCTTCCGCGTCGCCATGACCACCCTCAACCGCTTCCGGCCGAGCGTCGGGGCCTTCGCCGTCGGCATGGCCCAGGCCGCCCTGGACGCGGCCACCGCCCACGCCGCCTCCCGCACCGCTTTCGGCGCCCCCCTGAAGGACCTCCAGTCCGTCTCCCACAGCCTCGCCGAGATGGCCACCCGCACCGAGGCCGCCCGCCTGCTGGTGTACGCGGCCGCGGAGGCGTACGACGCGGGATCGCCCGGAACGGCGCGCAGTTCCGCCATGGCCAAGCTCTTCGCCACCGAGACCGCCCAGTTCGCCGTGGACGCCGCCGTCCAGATCCACGGGGCCCGCGCGCTGGAACGCGGTCATCTGCTCGAACACCTCTACCGCGAGGTCCGCGCGCCGCGTATCTACGAAGGTGCCACCGAAGTCCAGCGGTCGATCATCGCCAAGGAGCTCTTCGCATGACCCTGCACCGCGTCAACCCGCCCGAACTCTCCCCGCCCACCGGCTTCAGCCACGCCGTGACCGCCACCGGCCGCACCCTGGTGTTCCTCGCGGGCCAGACCGCGCTCGACGCCTCGGGGAAGATCGTCGGGGACACCCTCCCGGACCAGTTCGAGCTGGCCCTGACCAATCTGCTCACCGCCCTCCGCGCGGCCGGCGGCACGCCGGCCGACCTCGCCCGTCTCACCGTCCACACCACCGACGTCGCCGCCTATCGCGCGCACGCCCCCGAACTGGGCCGCGTCTGGCGGACCCTGGCCGGCCGCGACTATCCCGCCATGGCCGTCATCGGCATCACCCGGCTGTGGGACGAGGAGGCCATGGTCGAACTCGACGGCATCGCGATGCTGCCCTAGGGACGGCCCGGACCGGACCCATCAAGGCGGCCGCCCGCGGCCGTTTGCCCCGGCGGCCGCCTTCACCGGGCCCGGGACCGCCCGCCGGCACTTGGCCGCGAGCGGAGAGAAGGACGCCGGCGGCGCGGCGAGCGTGAGGACCGGTGGCGTGCACCTCTGGTCCACAAGGTCGTCGCGGGCCACCGCCACCGCGGCCTTGTCCGAACTTTGGGGCTGTTCCGTCCCTGGGCTTCTGATCTGCAGCTCTCCGAAGCCGAATGGGAGTTGCCGGACACATGACAGTGAGAAGCCCGGCGGCTCCGCCTGCCGCCTGCCGCCTCAGTACTGTGACTTCGCATGACCGACATCGAGATCGAGATCACCGCAGACCTGGTGCGCGACCTGCTGCAGGAGCAGCATCCCGACCTCGCCGGGCTGGCCGTCCGCGAGGTGGCGGGTGGTTGGGGCAACCAAATGTGGCGTCTCGGGGACGAGTTGGCCGTGCGCATGCAGCGCATGGACCCTACTCCGGAGCTCCAACTCAAGGAGCGGCGGTGGCTACCCGTGCTGGCTCCGCGCCTTCCGCTCCCGGTGCCGACTCCGGTGCGGTTCGGTGCACCGTCCGAGCGCTTCCCCAAGCACTGGACCGTGATGACATGGGTTCCCGGCAAGCCGCTGGACCACGGCTCGATCAGCCGCGGCGCCCACGCGGCCGATACGCTGGCGGGTTTTCTTCGTGCGCTCCACGTGGAGGCGCCCGCCGAGGCGCCGATCAGCTCGGACTTCGGCGCTCACCCCAGGAAGTGCGGCGACGGCTTCGAGAACTTCTTCCAGGCTGTTGTCCCCCACGCCATCGCCGCCGACGTCCGGGCCGTCTGGGACGACGCCGTCGCGGCCCCCGAGTGGGAGGGTCCGCCGGTCTGGGTGCATGGCGACCTCCATCCCGCGAACGTCGTCGTCTCGGACGGAACACTCGCGGGCATCGTCGACTTCGGTGCCCTGTTCGCCGGCGATCCGGCGTGGGACCTCGCCGCCGCATGGGTGCTGCTGCCCGCAGGCACGGCCTCACGGTTCTTCGACATGTACGCGCATGCGGACGAGGCGGCGATCCGGCGCGCCCGCGGGCTGGCCGCGATGAAGAGCCTCTTCCTGATGCTCATGGGGCAGAACGGAGACCGGGGCCTTCCCGGCGGCAAGCCGCACTGGGGACCTGTGGGCCGGGCGGCACTCGACCGTGTTCTGAAGGGCGTTTGACGCGCGCTTTGTGAACCTGTTCTGAATCTCGGTCGAGAGCCGTGCGGCACTCGGTCTCCGTGGGTTCATCGGTCGCCGCGCGTTGTACGGCATCAGCGCGACCGGCCCCAGCCGGAGCAAGGCCGGGGCACGGCACCGTCCCGTCGATCTCCCGGACGCGGAATCGGTACATATACCCCACAGGCCGGGTCCCGGGTCACCCGGCGCCCTACGGTGGCCGTCCTCGCGGAGTCCGTCGGGGAGTGCGGCGTCCGCTGCCGGCAGGCGATGGCGAAGACGCCGTCCGAAGGCGCCAGGAGCGGCTCGGACGGTCCCTGGCCGTCGTCCCGGACGGGCTGAGGGCTGTCCACGGCCTCACGGCAGGTCGGTCTCCGCGCGCCTGCGCCGCAGGAAGTCCTGCTCGGCGGCGTTCCCGGTGCGCGCGATCGCCGCCTCGTACGCCCGCGCGGCCTCGGCGCCGCGGCCCAGGCGCCGGAGCAGGTCCGCGCGGACGGCGTGCAGTACGGAGTAGCCGTCGAGCGCCAGGTCGTCGACGATTGCGAGCGCGGCCGCCGGGCCGTCCACCTCGGCGACGGCGACGGCGCGGTTGAGCGCGACCACCGGGCCGGGGGCCACGGCCATGAGCTGGTCGTACAGGGCCAGAACCTGCGCCCAGTCGGTCGCCGCGGCTGTCGGCGCGTCACTGTGCACGGCGTTGATCGCGGCCTGGATCTGGTACGGGCCCGGCCGGCCGCGGCGCAGGCAGCGGCGGACGAGGACCTGCCCCTCGGCGACCAGTTCACGGTCCCAGCGGTCGCGGTCCTGCTCGTCGAGGGGGACGAGACCGCCGTCCGCGGCGGTGCGCGCGGGCCGGCGCGCCTCGGTGAGCAGCATGAGCGCGAGCAGTCCCAGGACCTCCGGCTCGTCGGGCATGAGCCCGGCCAGCAGCCGTCCCAGCCGTACCGCCTCGGCGCACAGGTCCCCGCGCGTCAGGTCGTCGCCGGAGCTCGCCCGGTAGCCCTCGTTGAAGATCAGGTAGACCACCGCGAGCACCGGCCGGAGCCGGTCGGGGAGGTCCGCATCGGCCGGGACCCGGTACGGGATGCGCGCGTCGCGGATCTTGCCCTTGGCACGGACCAGGCGCTGCGCCATGGTGGGCTCGGGGACGAGGAAGGCACGGGCGATCTCGGCGGTGGTCAGTCCGCCCAGCAGCCGCAGCGTCAGGGCGACCTGCGCGGCGGGGGCCAGGGCGGGGTGGCAGCAGGTGAAGATCAGGCGGAGCCGGTCGTCGCGCACGGGGCCCTCCTCGGCCGGTTCGTCGCGGTCGTGCAGCAGCGCGGCCTCGGCGTGCCGGTCCTCGCGGGTCGCCTCGCGGCGCAGCCGGTCGATGGCCCGGTTGCGCGCGGTGGTGATGATCCACCCCGCCGGGCTCGGGGGCACGCCCGTGGACGGCCAGCGCCGCAGGGCCGTCGCGAAGGCGTCCTGGACCGCCTCCTCGGCGATGTCGATGTCGCCGAAGCGGCGGACCAGGACGGCCACCGCACGCCCGTACTCCGCGCGGAAGACGCGCTCGACCTCGGCGGCGGGGGCCGGCGTGCCGCTCGTCAGTCCCCCGCCCCGTCCGGTCCGCCGGCGAAGGGCCGCACCTCGATGGGCAGCGTGGTCGCGCGGGCGAGTTCGCGGCCCCAGGCCAGGGCGGCGTCCAGATCGGGGGCGTTGACGACGGTGAACCCGCCGAGGTACTCCTTGCCCTCCAGGAAGGGCCCGTCGGTGGTCAGCATCCCGCCCTCCTCCAGCCGCACGACGGTCGCCGTGCCGGGCGAGTTCAGCCCTCCGGAGAAGACCCAGGCGCCTGCGGCCCGCATCCGCGCGTCCACGGCGTCGACGTCCCGCATGATCCCTTCCAGGACCTCCGGCGGGGGAGGGGTGCCCTCCGGCTGGTACACACTGAGCAGGTACTGCTTCATGGCGGTCTTTCCTGTCGTCGGCCGCCGGTCTCGGTACCGGCGTCTCACCTTCTGTACGAACGGGCCCGGCCCGGATCGACACCCGCCGCCGCCCGGTTTCCGCGCGGGCGGTTGCGCGGCCCGCTCTCCCCTCCTCCCCGGTCCCGGACGCGCCGATGCCCCGCCGGTCGGCCGAACGGGGGACCGGCGGGGCATCGAGGGATGCGGTGTCAGCGCCTCGGCGCGGCCACCTCGTCGCGGAGCCTGGACAGGATCTGCGCCGCGTGGTCGAGACCGGCGGCCTCGCAGCGGGCGATGGCGGCGCCGAGCCGGGCTCGTGCCGCGTCCGGCGACTCCAGGCCGTTGGCCTCGATGAGGGCGGCGACCCGGACCGCCTCGGCGCGCGGCGACTCGCCGGCCGGTCCGCCCGCGTCGTGGGCGGTGATGGCCCGCTCCATCTCGGCGAGGGCCTCAGGGAAGCGCTCCGCCGCGGCGAGGGCGCGGCCGCGCTGGTAGTGCGTGGCGCCGTTCTCGTACCACAGGGCGATGTCCTCGGTGCCCTCGTCCGCGGCCGCCAGCAGTTCCTCGGCCCCGCGGAGATGGCCGAGCGCCGTGTCGATGCCCTCGGGGCCCTCGGACGCCATGGTGTGCGCGGCGAACTGCCGCATCATCTCCGCGACCATGGGCAGGTTGGGTGCCTTGCCGTGCGAGGCGACGGCCCGGTCGTACGCGGACCGGGCCGCGTCCGGACGCCCCGCCTCCAGCAGCGCGACCGCCGCCTCCGAGGCGGCGAGGGTGTGCGTGAACTGCTCCTCCCACGGGGCGACCAGGTCGGCCAGGAGCAGGAACTGCTCCGCGGCGGACCGGTGTTCCTCCAGTTCCCGCAGTCCCCGGGCCAGGCTCAGCCGGGCCTGGGCGAGCACCCGCTCGTCCGTGCCGGCCGGGACGTCGTCGGTGACCAGGGACTCCAGCACGGCCACCGCGTCCGCCTGCCGGTCGGCGCGGGCGAGGACGTCGGCCAGCTCCAGACGCACCTCGACGGCACCGGCGGCGTCGTCCTGCCGGTCCAGCCGGGAGGCGCCCTCGGACAGATGGCGCACGGCGCCCGCCAGGTCGCCGGCGTGCGAGAGGGCGTGTCCGAGCATCGCGTGGGTGCGCGCCACCGGGAACGCGGTGTCTCCGTGCGCGGCGGCCGCCGCGAGCGCCATGCGCAACTGCTCCACGGCCTCGTCGGGGCGGTGCTGCTGCATCAGGATCTGGCCGAGCAGCCCGTGCGGTCGCTGTGCGCGCCAGGGCGCCCCGGCGCTGTCGATGGCCTCCAGTGCGGCGCGCAACTCCCGCTCCGCGCCCTCGAAGTCCCCGGAGCGCGCCGCGAGATCCCCCACGTACAGGCGGACGTTGATGGCGCGCTGCGGCACGCCGAGCCGTTCCGCCTCCTCGACGGCCTCCTGTGCGGCGGCCCGGAAACGCGACTCGACCTCCGCCGGGACGTCCGGCAGCGCCGAACTGGCCTCGGTGTGGGCCAGGAAGGCCCGGCACTGCAGCACGATGCAGTAGGACCGCCGGTCGTCCTCCGAACCGTCCAGCGGCAGTTCGCGTGCCCGCGCCAGGACGGCGTCCAGTTCCACCCAGCCCTCGGCGCTCTCCTCGCCGGGCGCGACCCCGACCGATGCGCGGCGCGCCCGGGCCGCCAGGGCCCGCCACTCGGCGCCCGCGCGGCCGAACAGCTCAATCGCCTCGGTCAGGGCCTCCCGGATCGCCGGCCGGTCCGGCCCGTCGGCCAGGTCCGAGGCCGCGAACGCGCGCTGCTCGGCCAGTTCGGCCCGCAGCACCTCCTCCGGCCCGAGCCGCGGATCGTGCGCGTGGTCCGCGGCCTCGACCCGTTCGGCGATCCGCCGCCAGAGCCGCTCGTCGCCGGGACGCGCCTGCGCGGCGTGCGCGCGGGCCCGCTCGACCAGGTCCGCGAAGTCCTCCGGGATCTCCTCCACGGGCGCGGCCGCCGGCCGGAGCCGGGTGGCGGATCCGGCCGACGCGGAGGGCACCGCGGCCGTGCGCAGGCCCAGTTCCAGCGGCTCGGCGAGCAGCGGCCGGGCGGCGAGCCGGGCGCGCCGCCGGTCGCCCACCGTCGTCGTGCCGTTCCGTTCGTCGAAGGCCGTGGTCAGCTCGTCCGCCTCGCGCTCGACATGGGCGAGCAGCGTCCGCGCCGTCCAGTTGCGGCCGAGCGGCCCGGACACCGGGACGTCGGCGTGGCCGTCCTCGGTCAGCCGCCGCAGCAGGACCTGTACCCCGGTCAGGAATCCGAGCAGCGACAGGGGCGCCCCGGTGGTCCCGAAGAGCGGACGGTTCTCCGCGAGGATCTCCAGGGCGCGGCCCTCGTTGCCGGACAGGGCGCAGAACTCCAGGTGCAGTCCGACCTCCTCCGCCATGCCGAGCCGGCCCCGGGCCCGCCGGTACCCCGACAGGTGGTACGAGCGGGCCTCGTCGGTGCGTCCGAGCCGCAGCAGGGGGAGCAGGGCGTGGGCCTGGCTGACCCAGGGCTCCTCCTGGCAGCTCTGGCCGCCCTCGAGCACCGGCTGCCAGGCCCCCAGGGCCCGGTCGTCGTCGCCCGAGACGAGGTGGTGGACGGCCCGGTGCCGGGTCTCGCACGCCTCGCAGTCGCTCAGCGCCTCGCGCGGCCGGGTGGCCCACAGGTCGAAGAGGTGGTCCCGGTCGACGCCGGTGTGGGCGGCGACCCGGTGGCGCATGGCGGCGACGGGCTGCAGGCCGTGCTTCGCGTCGCGGTACCGGTCGCGCATCTGGTCGATCCAGCCGTGGACAGCCGGCAGCGGCACCTCGGGCACCTGGAGCAGGGAGGTCGCCACCCACTTGTGGCGCCACAGGACCTGGCCGGCTTCCCACTCGCTGAAGGAGCCGGGCACCTCGTCCCACAGCTTCAGCACGCGGGCGAAGACGACCGGCGACTTGCGGTGCTCGGCGGCGTACTCGTACGCCGACATCAGCTCCAGCAGCGCCGTGACGAGGACGTCCTTCTCGTCGAACTGCTCGGCGGCCTCGACCAGTTCCTCGGCCGTCACGGTGCGGGGCAGCCCGTAGGGCCGCTCGTTGTTCTCGCGCAGGGCCTCGAAAACGGCCTCGGGGGTCTCCAGCATCACTGCTCCTTGGCGTCCGGCCCGGGCGCGGGGGTGTCCTGGTCGTGCATGGCGTGGGTGAGCAGGCCGATGAAGGCCCGGTTGAGCAGGGCGCTCTCGGAGGCCTTCAGTGGCCGGCGGGTGAGCAGCAGCGCCTGTCCGTACAGCGCTTCGGCGGTGGTGACGGCCAGCCCGCGCTCGCTGACGGTGGCGGCCCGGCGCACCAGCGGGTTCAGGTGGTTGAGTACGAGCTGGGCCCGCGGCGCCTCGGCCTTGAGCGAGCCCAGGATGTCCGCCCACAGCCCGTCGGTGCCCGCGGCGAGACCGGCCCGGGTGCGCTCGTGGCGGGCCTCGCGGTTGTCCAGCAGCAGCGCGGGCGCGGTGACGGGCTGGAAGGCCCGCAGCACCACGTCGCAGTCGTACGTCCCGACGACCTCGCGGGCGACCGAGAGGAAGGCGGCCGCGGCGAGTTCGGCGCCGGAGTCGACGGGGTCGAGATGGGCGGTCACCGTCGCGGGGTCCAGGTCGGTGACGGTGGAGCCGGGACGGATCTCCGGCAGCCGGTGCACCAGCTCCCGGTCGTAGGTGTAACCGCCGTTGACCACGCCGAGGCCGGCCGCCGCCGCGATGGGCGCGACCTGCCGGAACTCGTCGACGCTGCGGGTGACCAGCACCGTCGGGTGGGTGCGCGCGAACTCCTCGAGGGTGACGTTGCCGTCCGTCGTCTCGAAGGGCAGCCAGGGCAGGAGCATCCGCAGCAGGTCGTCGTCGTAGCGGGCGAGCGCTTTGACCGCGAGGTGGTGGCTGTCGATGAAGCGCTGCAGCAGCGCCGGGTCGCTGGCCGCGAGCTCGGTCAGCCAGTCGCGGATGCGCGCGCCCAGGGCGTCCCGGACGGCGGCCAGCGTCTCGTCCTCGTACAGCGCCTCGCGCGAGGCCGTCGGGCGCAGGCTGCTGACGTCCACGACACAGCGGACGAAGAAGGCCCACTCCGGGAGGAGTTCGGACGCCCGGTCCGAAAGGAGCATGCCCTTCAGGTGCACCCGGTGCCCGGCGCGCTCCGACGGGTTGACGGCGGTGGGCAGGACGTACGCAACGCCGCGCAGCCCGGCGACGGGCAGGTCGAGGTCGATGGTGTCCAGCGGCGTGAACCCGAAGGTGGTGCGGCAGTGCTCGGCCAGCGCCTCACGGCGGGCCAGCGGCGAGCCGTGGCGGCGCTCCCAGGGCGGGGTGTCGTTGACCACGGTGGTCCCGCCGCGCGGGTCGACCACGGTGACCTCGTGCCGGAGCAGGCTGCCGTAGTGCCGGGCCAGCGAGGTCACCCGGTCCGGCTGCGTCCACTCGCCGCCGTCCGCGCGCGGTGTCAGCGTCACGCGCGTGCCCGGCTCGGGCATCGCGCCGGCGGGCAGCGTGCGGATGGTGTAGCTGCCGTCGGAGCGGCCGCGCCACTCGACGGCGGGGGCGCCGGGGACGGCGGCGTGACGGCTGAGGACGGTGATCTCGTCGGCGACGACGAAGCAGGCGAGCAGGCCGATGCCGAACTGGCCGATGAAGTCGCCCCGGGCGGCTTCGAGTTCCCCGGCGGCGGCGCGCTTGGAGCTGCGCCCGATGGTGGCGAGGAAGGAGTGGACGTCGGCCTCGCTCAGGCCGACACCGGTGTCGGTGACGGTCAGCGAGTCGCCGGTCGCCACGGTGATCCGGGCCGGGGCGCTCGGCTGGAGCGCCTGTCGCGCGGTGATCGCGTCGACGGCGTTCTGCAGCAGTTCGCGGAGGTAGACACGCGGGCTGGAGTAGAGGTGGTGGGACAGCAGATCGACCAGGCCGCGCAGGTCGACCTGGAACGTGTGGGCTGTCGGGGAAGGGGAGTGGGACACGTGGATGGCCTTCTCGATCGGCGCGCCGGCGAGCGTGTGCCGCCCGGCACGGCGCGGTGTGCGGAGTGCGGCGGCGGGGGCTAGTGGCGGCCGGCGCCGGAGCGCAGGGCGCGGTAGGGCACCCGCGGGTCGTCTCCGTTGATGTACTGCCACGGGGAGCGGGTGACGAGGCCGCGGGTCGCGGCGAAGGCCGCGGCGGCCGCCCGCTTCTCCCCGGCGAGGGCGAAGGCCATGGCGAAGACGTTGTAGCACTCGACGGCCTCGATCCGGCCGGCGAAGCCGGGGTGGCGGATGGACCGGTCGGCGGCCTCGTGGAGCTCGCGGCTCACGTGGTCCTGCAGGATGTAGGCGCTGTCGGCGCCCTGGTCCAGGTGCAGCCAGTGCTCGAGGTGCGCGACGGCCACGAGCACGCCCAGCGGCCCGCCCTCCGGCCCGCTCTCCATGGACTCGCGGGCGAAGGCGTGCATCTCCTCGTGCGAGCCGCTCCACTTGGCGCACACCTGCTGCAAGTGCTGCTGGTGCGCCCCCAGATGACCGGGCACGCGGCGCACGGAGGCCTCGAAGCGCAGGCGCGCCAGGTCCGGGCCGATCTGCAGGCCCCGCCCGCACATCTGCAGGAAGTACCAGGGGGAGGCCCACCCGGGTTCGAGCTCGGCCGCCCGGTACAGCAGGTCCTCCGCGGTCTCCAGGCGCTCGTGGAAGATCCGGAACTGCTCGCGGGAGACATGCGAGGCGCGCGCCCCCGTGCGGGCCTCCCACGCCCAGCTCACCCCGCGGGCGCCCGCCACCAGCAGGGCGAGTCCCGAGTCCCCCTCGGCCTCGACGACGCCGGGCATCCACTGCTCGAACCCGGCGACGTCGGTCGCCGCCGCGATGAGCCAGCTGCGCTCCCAGTCGTCCGTGACCGCGGACAACTGGGCCCGCATCGCGGGCCAGTCGCCCGCGGCGGTGGACGCGAGCAGCCGTGCGCGGTCCGGGTTCCCGCCCGCCGGATCCAGTCGTGCCGGCGGGCGCGGCGCCCACCGTCTCAGGGAGAACGCCGACGCGCGTTCCCGGATCCCCTCCGTCGCCGTGCCGCCGCTCCGTTGACCGACCTGTCGGACCTGTCGGACCGCTGTCATGAAGACCCCCTCCTGGCCTGGCCTTTTCCCCCCGGGCCATGATCCGGTGACCGCAGCATGATTATCACGGCGGGTTCGGTGCGGGCCAAGGGGTGCCAGATGCCGGGAGGGGGTCCGGGAGCCGCGCGGTCGGTTCCGCGGGATCAGATGTCGCGGAACGTCTCGATCTGCGCGCCGATCGAGTTCAGCCGCTCCGCCAGCTCCTCGTAGCCGCGGTTGATGACGTACACGTTCCGCAGGACCGAGGTGCCCTCGGCGGCGAGCATGGCCAGCAGGGTGACCACGGCGGGCCGCAGCGCGGGCGGGCACATCATCTCGGCGCTGCGCCAGCGGGTGGGGCCCTCGACCAGGACGCGGTGCGGGTCCAGGAGCTTGACGTTGGCGCCGAGGCGGGTCAGCTCGGTGAGGTAGATGGCGCGGTTGTCGTAGACCCAGTCGTGGATGAGGGTCGAGCCCTGCGCGGTCGCGGCGATCGCCGCGAAGAAGGGCACGTTGTCGATGTTGAGGCCCGGGAAGGGCATCGGGTGGATCTTGTCGATGGGGGAGCGCAGCTTGGAGGGGCGCACCGTGAGGTCGATCAGCCGGGTCCGGCCGTTGTCGGCCTTGTACTCGGCGGAGCGCTCGTGGTCCAGGCCCATCTCCTCCAGGACGGCGAGCTCGATCTCCAGGAACTCCACCGGCACGCGGCGGATCGTGAGTTCGGACTCGGTGACCACGGCCGCGGCGAGCAGGCTCATCGCCTCCACCGGGTCCTCCGACGGCGCGTAGTCCACGTCCCGGTCGATGTGGGCGACGCCGTGCACGGTCAGTGTGGTGGTGCCGATGCCGTCGACCCTGACCCCCAGCTCCTCCAGGTAGAAGCACAGGTCCTGGACCATGTAGTTGGAGCTGGCGTTGCGGATGACGGTGACACCGTCGTGCCGGGCGGCGGCCAGCAGCGCGTTCTCGGTCACGGTGTCGCCGCGCTCGGTCAGCACGATGGGCCGTCCGGGGGTCACGGCGGGGGTGACCCGGGCGTGGTACATGCCGCTGGTGGCGGTGACCTCCAGCCCGAAGTGGTGCAGGGCCGTCATGTGCGGCTGGACCGTGCGGGTGCCCAGGTCGCAGCCGCCGGCGTACGGGATGCGGAAGCGGTCGGTGCGGTGCATCAGGGGGCCGAGGAACATGATGACGCTGCGGGTGCGCCGGGCGGCCTCCATGTCCATGGAGTCCAGCTCCAGCGCGGCCGGCGGCACGATCTCCAGGTCGTTGCCGTCGTTGATCCAGCGGGTGCGCACCCCGATGCTGTTCAGCACCTCCAGGATGCGGTAGACCTCCTCGATCCGCGCGACGCGGCGCAGGGTGGTCCGCCCGGAGTTCAGCAGCGTGGCGCACAGCAGCGCCACGCACGCGTTCTTGCTCGTCTTGACGTCGATGGCGCCGGACAGCCGGCGCCCGCCGACGACCCGCAGGTGCATCGGGCCCGCGTACCCCAGGGAGACGATCTCGCTGTCGAGCGCTTCACCGATTCGGGCGATCATCTCAAGGCTGATGTTCTGGTTTCCGCGTTCAATACGGTTCACCGCGCTCTGGCTGGTGCCGAGCGCCTCCGCCAGCTGTGACTGTGTCCAGCCCCGGTGCTGACGGGCGTCACGGATGAGTTTGCCGATACGTGCGAGGTAGTCGTCTCCCATGGGGCGAGGGTATCTCACATATGAGATGGCAGCCCGCGTTCCAGGTCGAGCAGGTACCTCTTGCGGCCGAGGCCGCCCCCGTAACCGGTCAGGCTCCCCGAGGCGCCGATCACCCGGTGGCAGGGCACGACGATGCTGATCGGGTTCCGCCCGTTGGCGAGCCCGACGGCGCGCGAGGAGCCGGGGCTGCCCAGCTCGCCGGCGAGCTGACCGTAGGTCGTGACGGTGCCGTACGGGATCTCCCGCAGGGCCTCCCAGACGCGCTGCTGGAACGGGGTGCCCGCCATCGCCAGCGGCAGGTCGAAGTCGGTCAACCCGCCCGCGAAATAGGCCCGGAGCTGCTCGGCGACCTCGGCGAAGGGGGAGTCGGCGGGGTCGCGGCGCTCGCCGAAGGTCTCGACCGGGGGCTGGTGCCGGTGCTCGGTCATGTAGAGACCGGACAGGACGCCGTCGGTGGCCACCAGGGTCAGCGGTCCGACCGGGCTGTCCGTCGAGGCGTGTGTGCGAAGGGACATGACGGAAGCTCAGTTCTTGTCGGAGGGGAGGAAGTTGATCGCGTGGTCGCCGGTGGCCCACAGGTACTGCACGGCGTAGGCCCGCCAGGGCCGCCACGCGGCGGATCGCCGGACGAGGGCCGCGGGGGTCCTCGGAAGGCCCAGCGAATCCGCCGCGAGGCGTACGCCCAAATCGGTGGGAAGGAACGCGTCGGGGTCGCCGAGCGCACGCATCGCGACCGCCTCGACCGACCATGGGCCAAAGCCCGGCAGGGCGGCCAGTTGCTCGCGCGCCTTGTCCCAGTCACTGCCGACGTCCAGGTCGAGTCCGCCCTTGGTGAGCGCCTCCACCAGGCCGGTCAGCGTGGTCCGTCGCGAGCGCGGCATGGCCAGCCGCTCGGGGTCCAGCGAGGTCAGCGCCCAGGGCGACGGGAAGAGATGGGTGAGGCCGCCTCCGGGGTCGGCGACCGGATCGCCGTGCGCCGTGACCAGGCGCCCGGCCAGGGTGCGCGCGGCCGCCGTGGAGACCTGCTGCCCCAGCACCACGCGTACCGCGAACTCCGCGCCGTCCACCGTGCGCGGTACCCGGCGCCCCGGGCTCTTGTCGACGTGCGGGGCGAGCAGCGGGTCCTCGCGGAGCAGCCCGTCGACGGCGACCGGGTCGGCGTCCAGGTCCAGCAGCCACCGGCAGCGGCTGATGGCGTGCGACAGGTCGCGCCAGTCCGTGAGCGACAGCCGGCACCCGATGTGCCCGGCCTCGGGCCGCAGGGCCGCGATCCCGTGCCCGTACGGCAGCCGCAGCGTGCGGCGGTACGCGCCGTCGCGCCACTCCTCCACGCCGGGCACCGCGGTCGCGGCCAGGTGCCCGAAGAGGTTGCCGGGGCAGAGCGGCGTCCGGTGGGGCAGCCGCAGCGACAGCGTTCCGGAGACGCCGGGGGCGGCCGTCGCCCGCTGCCGCCCCGCCCGGGCCCGCAGCTCGCTCGGCGTCAGCGCGAAGACCTCGCGCACGGTGTCGTTGAAGGTGCGGATGCTGGAGAAGCCGGCGGCGAAGGCGACGTCGCCCATCGGCAGCGCCGAGGTCTCGATCAGCAGCCGGGCGGTCTGCGCCCGCTGCGCCCGGGCGAGCGCCAGCGGCCCCGCCCCGAGCTCGGCGAGCAGCTGCCGCTCCACCTGCCGGGTGCTGTAACCGAGCCGCCTCGCCAGGCCCGGGACGCCGTCGCGGTCCACGACCCCGTCGGCGATCAGCCGCATCGCGCGGGCGACGAGGTCGGCCCGCTCGTTCCACTGCGGCGAGCCGGGGCTGGCGTCCGGGCGGCACCGCTTGCAGGCACGGAAACCGGCCTGCTGGGCCGCGGCCGCGCTCGGGTAGAACGTCATGTTCTGCGGCTTCGGCGGGTGCACGGGGCAGCCGGGCCGGCAGTAGATGCCGGTGGTCAGCACCGCGGTGAAGAACCACCCGTCGAAACGGGAGTCCTTCGCCTGTACGGCGCGTACGCAGCGTTCGAAGTCCTCGTGCACATCACCCAGCATCCGTGGGCGGGACCCCCGGAGGCTAGCGAGAATCCGACATCGACGTAGGCGGACGCGGGCGGACGGTCGTGTCGGAAAACCGCCGGACGGCCACCGCGTCCCGCTGATGGACTGGCCGGTGTGAATCCTGAACTCAAGGCCGAGGCCGAACTGTTCCGTTCCCTCCATGTCCCCGGCCGCCCCCTGCTGCTGGCCAACGCGTGGGACGCCGCGAGCGCCCGCGTCGCCGAGCGCGCGGGGGCCGCCGCCGTCGCCACCACCAGCTCCGGTGTGTCCTGGACCCTCGGCACCGCGGACGGCGGCCACGTCGATCCGTCCCTCGCGCTGGCGCTCACCGCCCGGGTCGCGGCGGCCGTCGCGGTCCCCGTGAGCGCGGACATCGAGGGCGGTTACGCGACCGGCCCCGAGGGCGTCGCCGACACCGTGCGGGCGGTCCTGGCGGCGGGCGCCGTGGGCGTCAACATCGAGGACTCCTTCGCCGGCGGTCCGCGGCCGCTGCGTGCCCCGGCCGACCAGGCCTCCCGGATCGCCGCCGCGCGCCGGGCCGCCGACGAGGCCGGGGTGCCGCTCTTCGTCCACGCCCGTACCGACACCTTCCTGCGCGGTCCCGGCGACATCGAGGAGACCCTGGCGCGCGCCGCCGTCTACCTGGACGCCGGCGCCGACGGCATCTTCGTCCCCGGCGTGACCGACCCGGCCCTCGTCTCCGAGCTCGCCGACGGGATCGACGCCCCCCTCGGTGTCCTCGCCGGTCCCGGGGCACCCGCCGTCGCCGAACTCGCCGCCGCCGGCGCCGCGCGGGTGAGCCTGGGCAGCGCCGTCGCCGAGGCGGCCTACGCCCTTGTCGACCGCGCGACCCGCGAGTTGCTGGAAAGCGGAAGCTACGCCGCGCTGGCGGGCGGCATCCCCTGGGGCGAACTCAACGCCCTGATGCGCCCGGAGGCGTGAGCCGCCCGGTCCTCCTCCGCCCGTCACCGCCCGGCCTCCCGCGAAGCGGTTGATCGGAGACGGCGGTTGGGGGCGGGCCGATCGCGGCCCCCGGTTCGCCCGCCCGGTCCCGGCCGGGCGAACCGGGAAGGAGAACGGGCTATTTCACGGGGGTTACGCGCTCCACTCTTGACAACGTTGTCTGGTAAGGAACAGGCTAACCGCGATCTACGGCAGGTGTGCCCTTTTACGAGTCCCCCATCCCCTTACGGAGCTTCCGCATGATCCAGGACCTTCGCCCCAACTCGTGTCCGGGGCCGGGGCGGTTGTCGCCGTTCCGGGTCGGCGGTCGCGGCACCTCCTCGTACTGACCTGTCCCGATCTGTCCCGACCTGTTCTCCGGGCCGAACCGCCTCCTGGCGCCGATCAGGACCGAGCCGCGGCGCGCCCCGACGTGATGCACCCGACCTCCAATGACGAAAGGTCCCTCCGTGTCACCTTCCCCCTCTGCCCGCCATCTGTCCTTGCGAAGATGGGCAGGCGCCGCGATAGCCCTGTCGCTGCCCGTGGGTCTGCTGGTCGTCGCACCCTCGGCGGGTGCCGCGGCGCCGCCGCCCGGGAACTTCAGCTCCTCCTTCGAGTCGGCCGACCCGCAGCCCGCGGCGAGCACCGTCGAGCTCGACGGCAGCGGCAAGCCGGTCCAGGAGAACCTGAGCGGATCGAGCTCCACGGGACTGCCCGGCAGCCTGCTCGACCAGGTCGGCGCGGTGACCGCCAGCGCCGACAACCCGCCCGGGGAGATCGCCTCCAACGTCAAGGACGCCAATCCGTCGACCAAGTGGCTGGCGTTCGCCAAGACCGGCTGGGTGACGTACCGGCTGGCCAAGCCCGCGGCGGTGGTGAAGTACTCGCTGACCTCCGCGAACGACGCGGCGGGCCGCGACCCCAAGGACTTCACCGTGCAGGGGTCGAACGACGGCAGCGCGTGGACCGACCTGGACACGCGCACGGGTGTGAGCTTCAGCGGGCGGTTCGCCACCAACACCTACAGCTTCACCAACACGACGGCCTACGCCTACTACCGGCTGAACGTCACGGCGAACTCCGGTGACTCGATCCTCCAGCTCGCGGACTGGAACATCAGCGACGGCTCGAACGTCCTGCCGCCGGCCACCCCGATGGTCAGTGTCGCCGGCGCGGGACCGGTCAGCGGCTACAACATGAAGTCGGGGGCCGGGTTCTCCGGCGTGGCCTCGCTGCGGTACTCGGGCGGCGCGCGGGCCGACGGCCGCTCGTACGCGACCAACAAGCTCTTCGACGTCGACATCCCGGTCGGGCCCAAGACCCGGCTGTCGTACAAGATCTTCCCCGAGTTCACCGCCAAGGACACCCAGTACCCGTCCACGTACGCGGCCGTCGACCTGCACTTCACCGACGGCACCTACCTGAGCGGCCTCTCGCCCGTCGACCAGCACGGCTACGCGCTCACCGCGGCCGGGCAGGGTGCGTCGAAGGTGCTCTACGCCGACCAGTGGAACGCGGTGCAGTCCGAGATCGGGGCGGTCGCAGGCGGCAAGACGATCGACCGTGTCCTGCTCTCCTACGACGACCCCAAGGCCACCGCCTCGACGCGTTTCCAGGGCTGGCTCGACGCCGTCACCGTGTCGGGCACCCCGACGCCGGTGGACGGCTCCAGCCTGACCAACTTCGTCGACACCCGGCGCGGCACCAACGCGTCCGGCGGGTTCTCGCGCGGCAACAACCTGCCGATCTCGGCGGTGCCGAACGGCTTCAACTTCTTCACGCCGGTCACCAACGCCGCGTCCAACTCCTGGGAGTACGACTACCAGGCGGGCAACAACGCGGCCAACCTGCCGACGCTGCAGGGACTCGCGATCTCGCACGAGCCCAGCCCGTGGATGGGTGACCGCAACCAGATGTCGGTCATGCCGGTGCCGGCCGGGGGCTCGCTCACCGGAGCGCCCAGCGGACGGGCACTCGCCTTCAGCCACGACGACGAGATCGCGCGGCCGGACTTCTACCAGGTCACCACGCAGAACGGCCTGAAGGCGCAGATGTCGCCCACCGACCACGGTGGGATCATGCAGTTCACCTTCCCGTCCGGGCAGGCCACCGGAAGCCTGGTCTTCTACAACGGCACGTTCACCATCGGCACGGACGGCACCTTCACCGGCTGGGTGGACAACGGAAGCGGTCTGTCGGCCGGTCGCAGCCGGATGTTCGTGTCCGGCACCTTCGACCGGGCGCCGACGGCGACCTCCGCCACCTCCGCCACCTTCGACACCTCCGCAAGCCGGCAGGTGACGCTGCGGATCGCGACCTCGTTCATCTCGGTCGGCCAGGCGGGCAAGAACCTCGGCCTGGAGGTCACCGGGCAGAGCTTCGACCAGATCCACGACGCGGCCACCGCGGCGTGGAACGACCGGCTCGGCCGGATCGAGGTGCAGGGCGCGAACGAGACGCAGAAGGTCACGCTCTACTCGAACCTCTACCGGCTGAACCTGTACCCGAACTCGCAGTCGGAGAACACCGGCACCGCTGCCGCGCCGCGCTGGCAGTACGCGAGCCCGGTGTCGGCACCGACCGGCACGTCGACCGCCACGCAGACCGGCGCCAAGGTCGTGGACGGCCAGATCTACGTCAACAACGGGTTCTGGGACACCTACCGCACCGTGTGGCCCGCGTACTCGCTGCTGTACCCGGACGTCGCGGCCAAGATCGCCGACGGCTTCGTCCAGCAGTACCGCGACGGCGGGTGGATAGCCCGCTGGTCCTCACCCGGTTACGCGGACCTGATGACCGGCACCAGCGCCAACGTGGCACTGGCCGAGGCCTACCTCAACGGTGTCGACGTGCCCGACCCGCTCGCCGCGTACGAGGCGGCGGTCAAGGACGCCACCGTCGCGTCCGGACGCAGTGAGGTCGGCCGCAAGGGCATCGAGAACGGGCTGTTCCTCGGCTACACGCCCACCTCCACCGGCGAGTCCGTGTCGTGGGCGCTGGAAGGCTTCATCAACGACTACGGCATCGGCAACATGGGCGCGGCCCTGGCCGACGACAAGTCGGTGCCGAAGGACGACCGCAAGCGGATCAAGGAGGAGTCGGCGTACTTCCTCCAGCGCGCCCGCAACTACGTCAACCTCTTCGACAAGGACAGCAAGTTCTTCGAGGGACGCCAGGCCAACGGCACGTTCCTCACCGGCAACCCGCTCGACTGGGGCGGCGCCTACACCGAGACGAACGGCTGGAACTTCGCCTTCACCGCGCAGCAGGACGGCCAGGGCCTGGCCAACCTCTACGGCGGTCAGAAGCAGCTGGAGCAGAAGCTCGACCAGTTCTTCTCCACCCCGGAGAACGCCGACCACCCCGGTGGGTACAACGGCACGATCCACGAGATGCTCGAGGCGCAGGCGGTCCGCATGGGCCAGCTCGGCATGAGCAACCAGCCGTCGCACCACATCCCGTACATGTACGACTACGCCGGTGCGCCGTCCAAGACGCAGGCGATCGTGCGGGAGCTCCTGCAGCGCGTCTACGTCGGCGACGAGATCGGCCAGGGCTACCCGGGTGACGAGGACAACGGCGAGATGTCGTCGTGGTACATCCTCAGCTCGCTGGGCATCTACCCGCTGCAGGCCGGCTCCTCCCACTGGGCCATCGGCTCGCCGCAGTTCACCAAGATGACCGTCCACCGCACGAGCGGCGACATCGTCGTCAACGCGCCGGACAACAGCACCAAGAACGTCTACGTGCAGGGTGTGAAGGTCAACGGCAAGACCCAGCGCGCGGTGTCCGTCGACTCGGCCGAGCTCGTTCACGGCGGCACGATCGACTTCGCGATGGGCTCGCAGCCGTCGTCGTGGGGTACCGGGAAGAACGACGCGCCCCCGTCGCTGACCGAGGGCACGGACGTGCCCAAGCCCTTGCAGGACACCACGGGTCCGGGCCTCGGCACCGCGACCACCGGCGACGGGCAGGACGCGTCGAAGCTGTTCGACGACTCGTCGACCACGCAGATGACCTTCGCCACCGGCGAGCCCCAGATCGACTGGGTCTACCGCGGCGGCAAGCAGACGCCGTCCTACTACACCCTCACCTCCGGTGCGGGCGCGGGCGACCCGACGGACTGGAAGCTGCTGGCCTCCAACGACGGGATCACCTGGACCACGCTCGACTCGCGTCACCGCGAGGTGTTCCCGTCCCGCAACCAGACCCGGCCGTTCAAGATCGGCAATCCGGGCGCGTTCGCGCGGTTCCGCCTGGTCGTGAAGGAGACCGCCGGCGCCGCGCAGACCAGCCTCGCCGAGGTCGAACTGCTCGCGGGCGGCGACGTCCAGCTCGGTGGCGGCGACCTCACGGTCGCCGGCGTGAGCAGCGGGCTGCACGCGACGTCCGGCGTCGCGGTCTCGGCACCCCTGGCCACCGTCACCGGCGGCACCGCGAGCGGCTACCAGGCCACGATCGACTGGGGTGACGGCTCGCCGGTCACCACGGGCACCACGGCTCTCAGCTCGCGGGGCGTGTACAGCGTCAGCGGTACGCACACCTACGCCAAGCCCGGTTACTACCAGGCGAACGTCACGGTGACCGACGGCACCGTCCAGGGCTCGGGCACGGTCGGGGCCGACGTGGCGTACGCGCCGAGCTCCAGCCTCACCGCCGCCTTCGACACCGTCTGCATCGGGGACGAGGGCGCGCTCGCCGCGAACTGCGACAGCAAGTCCTGGGCGTACTCGCGTGCCGCTCTCAAGGCGGCCGGCGTGACCCAGGGGCAGCAGCACGACGTGCCCGGCACGGCGCTGCACTTCACGCTGCCGGAGACCCCGGCGGGCCAGCCGGACAACGCGACGGGCAACGGCAGCACGCTCGTGCTCGACCTGCCGTCCGACGCGAAGAGCATCTCGTTCATCGGCGCCGGCACGCAGGGCAACCAGAACACCACCGGCACGGCGACGTTCAGCGACGGCAGCACCGCCGCCGTCCCGATCCAGATGAGCGACTGGACGCTGGGCGGCAACGCCAACGGCACGCCGTCCTTCGGCAACATCGTCGTCGCCAAGTCCGCCTACCGGCTGCTCGGCACGAGCCGGGACGGCGCCCAGCCGTTCCTGTTCGCCACCACGCCGTTCCAGATCCCGGCGGGCAAGACGCTGGTGTCGGTGACCCTGCCCAAGCAGACCGGCGACGCCGGTTCGGCCGGCCGGATCCACGTGTTCGCCGTCGCCCACGACGGCACGCCGGCGCCCGCGCTGGTGACCACCACTCCGAAGGACCGGACGGCCACCCCGGGGAAGGCCCTCGCGGCGGACCTCGGTTCGGTGACCGGCGGCGTTCCCGGCCCGACGGGCTACCAGGCCCGCGTCCAGTGGGGTGACGGCACGGTTCCGGCCGACGCCGCGGTCGACGCCTCCGGTGCGATCAGCGCAGAGCACACGTACGTGCAGCAGGGCACGTACACCGTGCACGTCACCACGTGGGACACGCTGTCCAGCAGGACGGAGACGTTCACCGTGACCGTGGGGGAGGCGGCGCTGCAGCCGTCGATCTCGGCGTCGGCATCCGCCACCGTCGAGGCCGGTGACGCGATCACCGTCAACGGCAGCGGGTTCGCCGCCGGCGAGCGTGTGACCGTCAAGCTGGGCACCAGCCCGGCGCGCAGCGTGACGGTCGAGGCCTCCGCGACGGGTGCGGTCCACGCGTCCGTGGCGGCGTCCGACGACGCGCAGCCCGGCCGGTACGCCATCACCGCGGCCGGTACGTCCTCGCGGACTCCGGCGACGGCCACCGTCCGGGTGACCGATGAACCGCAGGCGCGGACGTACCGACCCGACGTGCTGCTGTCGACGACGTCGGGGCCGCGCGCCACGGCGATCGTCGTCAACGCCAGCGGGTTCGCGCCGAACGAGGCCGTGAGGATCGGCTTCGGTGACGGTCTCGCCTTCATCACCGTGCACGCGAACGCCGACGGTGTGATCTACGGCGCGACCATCAGCGTTCCGGGGACGGCCAAGCCGGGTCCGACCGGTGTCACGCTGGCCGGCGCCGATTCGGCGGCCCATGTCCGGCTGCACTTCGAGGTCACCGACCAGAACTGACCCGAACCGAGCTGGACCGAGCCGGACTGGGCTGAACCAGTCAGAGCCGCGGGGGGGGGGGGGGGGGGGGACCCCCCCCCCCCCCCCCCCCGGTGGGGGGGCCCCCCCCCGGGCCGGGGGGGGCCCCCCGGGGGGGGGGGGCCGCCGCCCGGCCCCGGG
>NZ_JBIVNJ010000005.1:234340-261359 GCF_044753585.1 Streptomyces sp. NPDC088354
TTGGCGGCGCCCCTTGCCGGGCTCCAGTCGGTGGACCCCCACAAAACCGCCCCCCACCCGGGGGGCCCCGCCCGGGCGGGGGCTCACCCTGCCTCCGCCGCGGGGGGGGGGGGCGGTTACCCCGCCCCCCCCCACCGGCGCTTTTCCGTGCCGCCCCGCGGGCGCGTGCGCGGCACAGGGGCGTCGCGGGCACGGCCGGCGGCCCGGGCGCCCTCCCGGGGCCGCAAGGGGCCCAGAGCCCCGTTCCGGGCCCTGTCCGGGCAAGTCCCGCGCACGGCGCAGGGCAGGCCGCCCGGCGGGGCGGCCACGGCCGTGAACGGCTCCGGGCGGCCCAGCGCATGACCCGGCAGCGGTGATGTATTAGAGTTATCTCGACATCGAGATATCTGCCGAGGCGCACCGCTGCCGCCACAGGTAAGGCTCACCTTACTTAGTCCTACCTTAGCGGATCGGCCTGAGGCCGTAGCGGCAGCATTGCGGTGGTACGCGCAAAGTTACGAAGGAGACTGTCGTGTCGGCGAACAGCTTCGACGCCCGCAGCACCCTGCAGGTGGGCGACGAGTCGTACGAAATCTTCCGGCTGGACAAGGTCGAGGGCTCCGCGCGCCTCCCTTACAGCCTGAAGGTGCTGCTGGAGAACCTGCTCCGCACCGAGGACGGCGCGAACATCACGGCCGACCACATCCGCGCGCTCGGCGGCTGGGACTCCCAGGCGCAGCCGAGCCAGGAGATCCAGTTCACGCCGGCCCGTGTGATCATGCAGGACTTCACGGGTGTGCCGTGCGTGGTCGACCTCGCCACCATGCGCGAGGCCGTGAAGGAACTGGGCGGCGACCCGTCCCGCATCAACCCGCTGGCGCCCGCCGAGCTGGTCATCGACCACTCCGTGATCGCCGACAAGTTCGGTACTCCGGAGTCCTTCTCGCAGAACGTGGAGCTGGAGTACGGCCGCAACAAGGAGCGCTACCAGTTCCTGCGCTGGGGCCAGACCGCGTTCGACGAGTTCAAGGTCGTCCCGCCGGGCACCGGCATCGTCCACCAGGTCAACATCGAGCACCTGGCCCGCACGATCATGGTCCGGGGCGGCCAGGCCTACCCCGACACGCTGGTCGGCACCGACTCGCACACCACCATGGTCAACGGCCTCGGCGTCCTCGGCTGGGGCGTCGGCGGCATCGAGGCCGAGGCCGCGATGCTCGGCCAGCCGGTCTCCATGCTGATCCCGCGCGTCGTCGGCTTCAAGCTGACCGGCGAGCTGCCCACCGGCACCACCGCGACCGACCTGGTGCTGACCATCACCGAGATGCTGCGCAAGCACGGGGTCGTCGGCAAGTTCGTCGAGTTCTACGGCGAGGGCGTCTCCGCCACCTCGCTGGCCAACCGCGCCACGATCGGCAACATGTCGCCGGAGTTCGGCTCCACCGCGGCGATCTTCCCGATCGATGCAGAAACCATTAACTACCTGAAGCTGACGGGCCGTTCGGAGCAGCAGCTCGCCCTTGTCGAGGCGTACGCCAAGGAGCAGGGTCTGTGGCTGGACCCGGCCGCCGAGCCGGACTTCTCCGAGAAGCTGGAGCTCGACCTCTCCACGGTCGTCCCCTCCATCGCCGGCCCGAAGCGCCCGCAGGACCGCATCGTCCTGGCGAGCGCCGCCGAGCAGTTCAAGAGCGACGTCCGCAACTACGTGGACACCGCGGACGAGTCGGGCAAGGAGTCCTTCCCGGCCTCGGACTCCCCGGCCGCCGCCAACGGCGTGCCGTCCCGCCCGACCCTGGTCACGGCGCCCGACGGGTCCACGTACGAGATCGACCACGGCGCCGTCACCGTCGCCGCGATCACCTCCTGCACCAACACCTCGAACCCGTACGTCATGGTCGCCGCCGCACTGGTGGCCAAGAAGGCGGTCGAGAAGGGCCTCAGCCGCAAGCCGTGGGTCAAGACCACGCTGGCCCCGGGCTCCAAGGTCGTCATGGACTACTACGACCGTGCCGGCCTCACCCCGTACCTCGACAAGATGGGCTTCAACCTCGTCGGGTACGGCTGCACCACCTGCATCGGCAACTCCGGCCCGCTGCCGGACGAGGTCTCCAAGGCCGTCAACGAGCACGACCTGGCGGTCACTTCGGTGCTCTCCGGCAACCGCAACTTCGAGGGCCGGATCAACCCGGACGTCAAGATGAACTACCTGGCGTCCCCGCCGCTGGTCGTCGCGTACGCCATCGCCGGCTCGATGAAGGTGGACATCACCAAGGACGCCATCGGCACGGACACCGAGGGCAAGCCGGTGTACCTGCAGGACATCTGGCCGTCCGAGCAGGAGGTCAACGAGGTCGTCGCCTCCGCGATCGGCCAGGACATGTTCAGCACGTCCTACCAGGACGTCTTCGCCGGTGACGCCCAGTGGCAGTCGCTGCCGATCCCGACCGGCAACACCTTCGAGTGGGACCCGCAGTCGACCTACGTCCGCAAGCCCCCGTACTTCGAGGGCATGAAGCACGAGCCGGACCCGGTCACCGACATCACCGGCGCCCGTGTGCTGGCCAAGCTGGGCGACTCGGTCACCACCGACCACATCTCCCCGGCCGGCGCCATCAAGGCCGACACCCCGGCCGGCAAGTACCTCACCGAGCACGGTGTGGAGCGCCGCGACTTCAACTCCTACGGCTCCCGCCGCGGCAACCACGAAGTCATGATCCGCGGCACCTTCGCCAACATCCGCCTGCGCAACCAGATCGCGCCGGGCACCGAGGGCGGCTACACCCGCGACTTCACGCAGGAGGGCGCCCCGGTCGCCTTCATCTACGACGCGTCGCAGAACTACCAGGCGGCCGGCACCCCGCTGGTCGTCCTGGCGGGCAAGGAGTACGGCTCCGGCTCCTCCCGCGACTGGGCCGCCAAGGGCACCGCGCTGCTCGGCGTCAAGGCCGTCATCGCCGAGTCCTACGAGCGCATCCACCGCTCGAACCTGATCGGCATGGGGGTCCTGCCGCTGCAGTTCCCCGAGGGCGCCACGGCGGCCTCGCTGGGCCTGACCGGTGAGGAGACCTTCTCCTTCACCGGTGTCACCGAGCTCAACGAGGGCACCACGCCGCGCACTGTCAAGGTCAGCACCGACACCGGCGTCGAGTTCGACGCCGTGGTCCGGATCGACACCCCCGGCGAGGCGGACTACTACCGCAACGGCGGCATCATGCAGTACGTCCTGCGTTCGCTCATCCGCAAGTAAGGATCAAGGCGCTCGCAAGGCCGCAGCGGGCCCGCACCCCGGCAGGGGGTGCGGGCCCGCTCGCGTTACCGCGAGGTCTCAACTAGGGAAAGCTGTCTGCCAAAAGCGCGTATGACCTTGCCCACTTCGCGGGAAGTGGACTATACCTGTGCGCGTCCAGGGGGCCCGCCAACACGGGCTCGCGCGGGGGGAACGGCGGGTGTGTGGCCCGTGCACGGAAACAACTCCGCACTGCCTGGGTCCTGGAGAAGGTGAGGACTTGAGCATGGGATCCGACGTCAACCGGCGCGATCTGATCAAGCGGGCAGCGGCCGTGAGCCTGCTGGCCGCCCCGTCCGCGGGACTGCTGAGCGCGTGCGCGTCCAGCGGTGGCGGCAGCAACGCCCCCGAGAAGGGGGAGAAGTCCAAGGACAATCCGTTCGGCGTGGCCAACGACGCCGCACTCGATGTCGTGATCTTCAAGGGCGGCTACGGCGACGACTACGCCAAGCAGTTCGAGAAGCTCTACCAGAAGAAGTTCTCCGGGGCGAAGATCAGCCACCTGGGCACCCAGGAGATCACCGGCAAGCTCCAGCCCCGCTTCAACGCCGGCAACCCGCCTGACGTCGTGGACGACTCCGGCGCCGCGCAGATCAAGCTGGACGTCCTCTACAAGAGCGGCCAGCTCACCGACCTCACCCCCCTCCTCGACGCCGCTTACATCGACGACCCGACCAAGAAGATCCGCGACGTCCTGCAGCCGGGCACCATCGAGACCGGCACCTTTGACGACGGCAAGATGTACCAGCTCTCCTACATCTACACGGTGTGGGGCCTGTGGTACTCCGGCAAGCTCTTCAAGGAGAAGGGCTGGACCGCGCCGAAGACCTGGGCCGACTTCATGTCGCTGTCCGCGGAGATCAAGAAGGCCGGGATCGCCCCCTTCTGCCACCAGGGCAAGTACCCGTACTACATCAACATCGTGGTCATGGACCTGATCGCCAAGCAGGGCGGTCCCGACCTGGTGAAGCGGATCGACAGCCTCGACCCGACCGTCTGGGACGAGCCGGCCGCGAAGGCGGCCGTCGAGGCCGTCTACGAGATCCCGGACAAGGGCTTCCTGCTGCCGGGCACCAACGGCATGACCCACATCGAGTCGCAGACCGCCTGGAACGAGGGCAAGGCCGCCTTCATCCCCTGCGGTTCGTGGCTGGAGAACGAGCAGCTGAAGGCCACCCCCTCGGACTTCGAGATGACCTTCATGCCGATCCCCTCGCTCGACGGCGACAAGCTGCCCTTCGAGGCGATCCGCGCCGGCGCCGGTGAGCCCTTCATCGTCCCGAAGAAGGCCAAGAACCAGGCCGGCGGGCTGGAGTTCCTGCGCCTGATGCTCACCAAGGAGGGCTCCAGCAAGTTCGCCCAGACCGCGAACTCGCTGACCGTCCTCAAGGACGGCGTCGGCTCCGACGTCGAGCTCCGCCCGGGCACCAAGTCCACCGTGACGGCGCTCAGCGCGGCCGGCAGCAACGTCTTCAACTACAACTACCCCAACACGCAGAGCGCCTTCGACACGGACGTGCAGAACGCCAGCGCCGAGCTGATGGCCAAGCGCATCAAGCCCGCCGACTGGCTCAAGCGGGTCAAGGCGGCGGCCGAGAAGGCCAAGAAGGGCTAACCGTCCACCGGCCCTTGCGCACCGGGGGCCCGATCCCCCCTCATGGACGAGGGGGCGGTCGGGGCCCCGGTGCGATGGTCTATCCGATGGCAGGAGCAGTGCCATGCGATACCGCAAGTACCCCTTCATCGTGGGGTTTCTCTTCTTTCCGCTCGTCCTGTACATCGTCTTCGTGATCTGGCCGTACCTGCAGACCTTCGGCTATTCGCTGACGGACTGGTCGGGTCAGTCCCAGACGATGAACTTCGTCGGTCTGAAGAACTACACGACGCTCTTCAGTGACCACGTCTTCCTGCAGGCACTGCAGCACAATGTGCTGCTCCTGGTGTTCCTGCCGGTGATCACGATCCTGCTGGCGCTGTTCTTCGCCTTCATGCTCAATGTCGGCGGCCGCGGCGGCACGACCGGCGTCCAGGGAGTACGCGGCTCCGCCTTCTACAAGGTGGTGTTCTTCTTTCCCCAGGTGCTCTCGGTCGCCATTCTCGTCGTGCTCTTCCAGGCGATCTACCGCAGTGACGGATCGGGCCTGCTCAACGGCGTGCTGCTCAAGCTGCACCTGGAGGACGCCCAGAATCCGATCGAGTGGCTGAACAGCCCGAACCTGGTGATGTGGTGCCTGCTGGGCGTCCAGATCTGGGCCGGTGTGGGTTTCTACCTGGTGCTCTTCTCAGCGGCGATGCAGTCCATTCCGAAGGACATCTACGAGGCGGCCCTGCTGGACGGCGCGGGCCGTGTGCAGACGTTCTTCAAGGTGACGCTCCCGCTGCTGTGGGACAGCGTGCAGACCGCGTGGGTCTATCTCGCGATCGCCGCGATGGACTTCTTCGCCCTGGCCTCCAACCTCACTCCGGGATCGAATTACGGCGGCGGCCCGGACTACCACGGTGAGGTCATGTCGACCTATCTGATGCGTAACTTCCTCACCTTCGGAAAGAGCGGCTACGCCTGCGCCATGGGCGTCGTCATCCTCTTCCTCACCTTGATCCTTTCCGCTATCACGCTGCGGGCCACCCGCCGCGAGCGCATCGAATTCTGAGCGGGAGGCATCCCATGGCCACTCCCATCAAGCAGCCCACGCCCGTCCCCCTCACCAGCCCCTTGCCGGTGATCGACGGCAGGAAGCCGGACCGCCCGCACTCCGCCGAGGGCGGTACGACGCTCAACGTCTTCTCGCACGGCTTCCTCGTGCTGTGGGGCGTGATGATCCTGCTGCCGCTGGGCTGGATCGTCCTCGGTTCGTTCAAGAACAACAAGGAGATCGGTGCGAGCGCCTGGTCCTGGCCCTCGCACTGGTCCTTCGACGCCTTCTCCCGGGCCTGGGAGAAGGGCATCGGCGAGTTCTTCGTCAACACCGTGATCGTGCTGGTCTTCTCCGTGCCGCTGACGATGCTCCTCGGCGCGATGACGGCGTACGTGCTGGCGCGCTACGAGTTCCCGGGCAACCGGGCCATTTACTACCTGTTCGTCGGGGGCGCGATGTTCCCGGTGTACCTCGCCCTGGTGCCGCTGTTCTTCATGGTCAGCAACCTGGGCATGCTCAACACCTACCAGGGCCTGATCCTGGTCTACATCGCGTACTCGCTGCCGTTCACGGTCTTCTTCATGCACTCGTTCTTCCGGACGCTGCCGACGGCGGTGCACGAGGCGGCGATGATCGACGGCTGCTCGCACTCCCGGGCGTTCTTCCAGGTCATGCTGCCGATGGCCAAGCCGGGCCTGATCAGCGTCGGGATCTTCAACGTCCTCGGCCAGTGGAACCAGTACATCCTGCCGATGACCCTCATGCAGCAGCAGAGCAGCAGCGACCCGGACCGCTCGATGCTCGCCCAGGGCCTGGTGAACCTGGCGCAGCAGCAGGGCTACTCCGGCGACTACCCGGCGCTCTTCGCCGGCATGACGGTCGCCATGCTGCCCGTGCTGGTGGTCTACCTCAGCTTCCAGCGCCAGGTCCAGGCCGGTCTGACCGCCGGCACCCTGAAGTGACCCGGGGCACACCGAAGTGACCTGAAGTAATCGGGCAGGCGCGCTGCGCAGCCGATCCGCCCGAAACGGAGGCGGCCTCGTCACATGACGGGGCCGCTTCCGCAGTTTTCGGGCATTCCGGCAGCTCTGTTGTTCTCCCCCTTGACGGGAAGTAGGCCCAAAGGCTCAAGTTAGAGTTCACATGTTGTAGACGACGGGGTCTCATCGGTGCGGTCCCGTCCGGTCGTCGGGAGTGGGATGGTCGTGGAGACTCCGGGATCGCAGTCGTCGCTGCACCGGGCCAACCTGGAGCGAGTGGTCCGGGCCGTGCGCCTGGCGGGCTCGCTGACGCAGGCGGAGATCGCCCGGTCGACGGGGCTGTCCGCGGCAACGGTCTCCAACATCGTTCGTGAACTGAGGGACAGCGGGACGGTTCAGGTCACGCCCACCTCCTCGGGCGGCAGGCGGGCGCGCGCGGTCACCCTGTCCGGGGACGCGGGCATCGTCGTCGGCGTCGACTTCGGGCACTCGCACCTGCGCGTGGCCGTCGGCAACCTCGCCCACCAGGTGCTGGCCGAGCAGTCCGAGCCGTTCGACGTGGACACCTCGGCCTCCGAGGGTTTCGACCGGGCGGAACAGCTGGTGACCCGGCTGATCGAGTCGACCGACGTGGGGACGGACAAGGTGATCGGGGTCGGCCTCGGCGTGCCGGGCCCGATCGACGTGGAGACCGGGACGCTGGGCTCCACCGCGATCCTGCCGGGCTGGGGCGGTCTCAACCCCCGCCAGGAGCTCGCCGAGCGGCTGGGCATGCCGGTCCAGGTGGACAACGACGCCAACCTCGGCGCGCTGGGCGAACTGGTCTGGGGCAGCGGGCGGGGGGTCAAGGACCTCGCCTACATCAAGGTGGCCAGTGGTGTCGGCGCCGGACTGGTGATGGACGGCCGGATCTACCGGGGTCCGGGGGGCACCGCGGGCGAGATAGGTCACATCACGCTGGACGAGTCGGGCCCGGTCTGCCGCTGCGGCAACCGCGGTTGCCTGGAGACCTTCACCGCCGCCCGGTACGTCCTGGAACTGCTGCGCGGCAGTCACGGACCGGACCTCACCCTGGCGCGGATGGTGCAACTGGCCCGTGAGGGCGACCCGGGCTGCCGCCGCGTCATCGGTGACGTGGGCCGGCACGTGGGCATGGGGGTGGCCAGTCTGGCCAACCTCCTGAACCCCAGCCGCGTCGTGTTGGGCGGCGACCTGGCCGAGGCCGGTGAGCTGGTCCTGGGGCCCATAAGGGAGTCTGTGGCCAGGTACGCGATCCCCAGTGCCGCCCGCCGTCTGTCCGTCGTCTCGGGGGCACTTGGGGGCCGCGCGGAGGTGCTCGGGGCGCTGGCCCTGGCGCTCAGCGAGGTCGGAGATTCGTCCCTTTTGGATGCTTCTGCACCCCTCGTAGCGGGCGTGTCCTAGGGATCACGCTGCGTTCATCTACATAACGAAACGCACCGTTGCCATCTCGTTAAGTATTAACTTCTTGACGTCAAGTCTGTTGCCGAGTTGACTCACGACCACCTCGGCCGCAGTGTTGCGGCCCAGTCAGGGAGGCAACCCCACATGAACGCAATGATGCGGCGCGTCGTGATCGGCACCGCGGCTGTTTCCATGGCCCTTTCCGTGGCCGCCTGCGGCAAGGCCGGCGACGACAAGAAGGACGACGCGAGCGGCAGCAGCAGCTCCGGTGGCTCCAAGACCATTGGTCTGCTGCTCCCCGACAGCGTCACCGCGCGGTACGACAAGTTCGACCACCCGCTCTTCGAGGCGAAGGTCAAGGAGCTGTGCGCGGACTGTGACGTGCAGTACGCCAACGCCGCGGGCGACGCTGCCAAGCAGGCGCAGCAGGTGAGCACCATGATCACCAAGGGCGTCAAGGTCATCGTGATCAGCTCGCAGGACGCTGCGGCCATCAAGTCCTCCGTGCAGGCGGCCGTGGACAAGGGCATCAAGGTCGTGGCCTACGACCGTCTCGCCCAGGGTCCGGTCTCCGCCTACGTCTCGTTCGACAACGAGAAGGTCGGCGAGCAGCAGGGCCAGGCGCTGCTCGACGCGCTGGGCTCCAAGGCCACGCCGTCGGCCAACGTTGTCATGATCAACGGTGACGACGCCGACCCGAACGCCGCGCTGTTCAAGCAGGGCGCCCACAAGATCCTCAACGGCAAGGTCAAGATTGCCTACGAGCAGAGCGGTCTGTGGAAGGACACCGTCGCCAACCAGAAGATGACGGCGGCCATCACGCAGCTCGGTGCCAAGAAGATCGTCGGCGTCTACGCCGCGAACGACGGCATGGCCGGCGGTATCGCCACCGCCCTCAAGGGCGCCGGCATCAGCGGCATCCCGCTGACCGGTCAGGACGCCGAACTCGCGGGCATCCAGCGCATCATCGCGGGCACGCAGTCCAGCACGGTCTACAAGCCGTTCAAGCCGGAGGCCGACGCGGCTGCCCAGCTCGCGGTCAACCTGCTCGAGGGCAAGGCCATCGACTCGCTCGCCACGACCACGCTGACCAGCGGCTCCGGCGACAAGGTCCCGTCGCAGCTGGTGCCTTCGATCTCCGTGACCAAGGCGAACGTGAAGGACACGGTCATCAAGGACGGCCTCTACAGCGCCTCCGAGATCTGCACCGCCGAGTTCGCCAAGGCCTGCAAGGCCGCCGGCATCCAGTAACACGGCAAGGTCCTCCCACCGGAGGCCGCCGCACAGACCTGTCCGGTGCCCGCCCGTCCACAGACCCCGCTGACGGGCGGGCGCCGGACAGACACTCTGTTGTCATCATGTAAGGCAGTGCAACTCGCACAAAACTCCGCGCCAGTCCAAGCGCGGCATCCCCGCCGGTCAGGCGGCGAAGGAGATGGTTCACGTGTCCGCTACGCCCGTGCTGGCGTTGCGCGGAGCCTCCAAGCGATTCGGTGCGGTCCAGGCACTCACCGATGTCGACCTGGAGGTTCACGCCGGAGAGGTCGTCGCGCTCGTCGGCGACAACGGCGCAGGTAAGTCAACCCTGGTGAAGACGATCGCCGGTGTGCACCCCATCGATGAGGGCGTCATCGAGTGGGAAGGCAAGCCGGTCAGCATCAACCGGCCGCACGACGCCCAGGGTCTGGGCATCGCGACGGTCTACCAGGACCTCGCGCTCTGCGACAACCTGGACGTCGTCGCCAACCTGTACCTCGGCCGGGAGCTGCGGCGCGCCGGTGTGATCGACGAGGTCACGATGGAGAAGCGTTCGCGGGAGCTGCTCAGCACCCTGTCGATCCGCATCCCCAGCGTCCGCATCCCGATCGCGGCCCTGTCGGGTGGTCAGCGGCAGGTCGTCGCCATCGCCCGCGCGCTGATCGGTGACCCCAAGCTGGTGATCCTCGACGAGCCCACCGCCGCCCTCGGTGTGGAGCAGACCGCCCAGGTCCTCGACCTGGTCGAGCGGCTGCGCCAGCGCGGCCTCGCCGTCATCCTCATCAGCCACAACATGGTCGACGTCAAGGCTGTCGCCGACCGCGTCGCCGTGCTGCGTCTCGGCCGCAACAACGGCGTCTTCGACGTCAAGAGCACGTCCCAGGAAGAAATCATCTCCGCCATCACGGGTGCCACGGACAACGCCGTGACCCGCCGTCAGGCGCGGCGCACGGAGGTTGCGAAGTGAGCGACACGTCGAAGACCGTCAAGCCGGAGAACGAGACGGTGGCGTCGGTCGAGGACCCGTCCTCGGCGGCCGTGCCCGTCGTCGACCCGCGACTGCTGGTCCGCGAGGAAGGCTTCAAGGGCTACCTCACGGAGTTCAAGCGCAAGGTGCGCGGCGGTGAACTGGGCTCGCTCCCGGTCATCATCGGCCTGATCATCATCTGGACCATCTTCCAGACCCAGTCCAGCCAGTTCCTCACCGCGGGCAACCTGGCCAACATCGGCTTCTTCCTGGCCGCCACGGGCATGCTCGCCATCGGCCTGGTCTTCGTGCTGCTGCTCGGCGAGATCGACCTTTCGGTGGGCTCGGTCAGCGGTCTGGCCTCGGCGCTCTTCGCCATCTTCGTGACCAAGCACGGGATGAACCCCTGGCTCGCCCTGCTGCTCACCATCGTGACCGGCGTCCTCATCGGTTCGCTGCACGGCTGGTTCTTCGCGAAGATCGGCGTCCCCGCCTTCGTCGTCACCCTCGCCGGTTTCCTCGGCTGGAACGGCCTGATGCTGCAGCTGCTCGGCGACAGCGGAAGCCTCTCCATCCCGGACGACGGCCCGCTGCACATCCTGGGCCAGCGCTCCTTCTTCCTGGACCAGGACGTCGCCGGTGCCTACCTGCTGGCCGGCCTCGGCACCGTGGCCATGCTCGCGGGTTCGCTGATCGACCAGCGCCGCCGTCGCTCGGCCGAGGTCCCGTACCGGCCCACCAGTGAGATCGCGCTGCGCGTCGGTGCCCTCGCGGTGGTGGCCTTCGTCGCCGCGTACGTGCTGAACCAGGCGAGCGGTGTGCCCAACGCCCTGGTGGTCTTCCTGGCGGCCCTGGTCATCACCGACTTCGTGCTGCGCCGCACCTCCTACGGCCGCAAGGTCTTCGCGGTCGGCGGCGGCATCGAGGCGGCCCGCCGTGCGGGTATCAACGTCGCCCTGGTCCGCATCTCGGTGTTCGCCATCGCCGGCGGTTTCGCGGCGCTCGGCGGTATGTTCTTCGCCGCCCAGACCTACACCGCGACGCTGGGCGCCGGTGGCGGCAACGTGCTGATGCTGGCCATCGCGGCCGCGGTCATCGGCGGTACCAGCCTCTTCGGCGGTCGCGGCAACGTGTGGTCCGCGCTGCTCGGCATGCTGGTCATCCAGTCCATCCAGACCGGCCTGGACCTGCTCAACATGAACACCGCACTGCAGTACATGATCACCGCGGCGGTTCTGCTCGCGGCCGTGGTCATCGACTCGGTGTCCCGCCGGAGCCAGAAGGCGGCCGGCCGCGGCTAGTCCGCACCGCACACCAGTGGCGTGACGTGCCCGGCGCAGGGAAGATCATCCCAGCGCCGGGCACAGGTGTGTGCGGGGCCCGGAACACGACCACATACACTCGGGAAACCCGGCAAGCGACAGCAAGGAGGCACGGGTGGCGCTGCTGACTCGTATCAAGGGACCGCGCGACCTCGACCGGCTCGCGCCAGAACAGCTGGTGGAGCTGGCCGGCGAGATCCGTACCTTCCTGGTCGACGAGGTCTCCAAGACCGGCGGGCACCTGGGCCCGAACCTGGGTGTGGTCGAGCTGACCCTGGCCCTGCACCGGGTCTTCGACTCGCCCAAGGACAAGGTGCTGTGGGACACCGGGCACCAGAGCTACGTCCACAAGCTGCTCACGGGGCGTCAGGACTTCACGAAGCTCAAGGGCAAGGGCGGTCTGTCCGGCTACCCGTCGCGCGCCGAGTCCGAGCACGACGTCATCGAGAACAGCCACGCCTCCACGGTGCTCGGCTGGGCCGACGGCCTCGCCAAGGCGAACGAGCTCCTCGGCAAGCGCGACCACACCGTCGCCGTGATCGGTGACGGCGCGCTGACCGGCGGCATGGCCTGGGAGGCGCTGAACAACATCGCCGCCGCGAAGGACCGCCCGCTGGTCATCGTCGTCAACGACAACGAGCGCTCCTACGCGCCGACCATCGGCGGCCTGGCCAACCACCTGGCCACGCTGCGCACCACCGACGGCTACGAGCGCTTCCTGAGCCGTACCAAGGAACTGCTCGAGCGCACGCCGGTCATCGGCCAGCCCCTCTACGAGACGCTGCACGGCGCCAAGAAGGGCTTCAAGGACTTCATCGCGCCCCAGGGCATGTTCGAGGACCTGGGCCTGAAGTACGTCGGCCCCATCGACGGCCACGACATCGCCGCCCTGGAGTCCGCCCTCCAGCGGGCCAAGCGCTTCGGCGGACCGGTCATCGTGCACTGCCTCACCGAGAAGGGCCGCGGTTACACTCCGGCGCTGGAGGACGAGGCCGACCGTTTCCACGCCGTCGGCAAGATCCACCCCGACACCGGTCTCCCGATCGCCGCCTCGGGCGCCGACTGGACCTCCGTGTTCGGTGAGGAGATGGTCAAGCTCGGCAAGGAGCGCAAGGACATCGTCGCCATCACGGCCGCGATGCTGCAGCCGGTGGGCCTGGACAAGTTCGCCAAGGCCTTCCCCGAGCGCGTGTACGACGTGGGCATCGCCGAGCAGCACGCCGCGGTGTCGGCCGCGGGTCTGGCCACCGGTGGCCTGCACCCGGTCGTCGCGGTCTACGCGACGTTCCTCAACCGGGCCTTCGACCAGGTGCTGATGGACGTGGCGCTGCACAAGTGCGGGGTCACCTTCGTCCTGGACCGCGCGGGCATCACCGGCACCGACGGCGCCTCGCACAACGGCATGTGGGACATGTCGATCCTCCAGGTCGTGCCCGGCCTGCGGATCGCTGCCCCGCGCGACGCGGACCAGGTCCGCGCCCAGCTGCGCGAGGCCGTCGAGATCGACGACGCTCCGACCGTGGTGCGCTACTCCAAGGGCGCGGTCGGCCCGGCGGTCAAGGCCGTGGGGCGCGTCGGCGGCATGGACGTGCTGCGCGAGGCCACGCCCAGGACCGACGAAGCGGCGGGGGAGGCGGAGGCGCCGGCGCACGACGTCCTGCTGGTCTCGGTGGGCGCGCTCGCCCCGATGTGCCTGGAGATCGCCGACCTGCTCGACGCCCAGGGCATCACCACCACTGTCGTCGACCCCCGTTGGGTCAAGCCGGTCGACGAGGCGCTGCCGGGCCTGGCCGCCCGCCACCGCGTCGTCGTCACCGTGGAGGACAACGGCCGCGCCGGCGGCGTCGGCTCCGCGGTCTCCCAGGCGCTGCGCGACGCCAACGTGGACGTCCCGCTGCGGGACTTCGGCATCCCGCAGCAGTTCCTGGACCACGCAAGCCGCAAGGAGGTCATGGCCGAGATCGGCCTGACCGCCCCGGACATCGCCCGCCAGGTGACCGGCCTGGTCTCGCGCCTCCAGGGCCGTTACGCCGACGAGCCCACCCCGCAGGTGGCCGGCGACTGACGCAGTACGGGCCGATGGGCCGGGCGGCCACCCTTACGGGTGATCGCCCGGCCCATCTGCGCAGGTGTAGGCGCGCCTGTTCCGGTCACAAGCACCCCCAGGTGTTGTGATGCAGGAACAACTGTGGAGGTGCGCCGGTGGATCTGGGTGATAACGGCGGTTTCGGCGGGCACGGCGAAAAACCTGCCGGGAGGCGACAGAGCGGGATCTTCCGGACCAAATCCGTCGAACAGTCCCTCAGGGACACGGAAGAACCGGAGCACACCCTCAAGAAGTCGCTCTCCGCCCTCGACCTCACGGTCTTCGGTGTCGGCGTCGTCATCGGCACCGGCATCTTCGTGCTCACCGGCAAGGTGGCCAGGGACAACGCGGGCCCCTCGGTGGCCTTCGCCTTCGTCGTCTCCGGCATCGTGTGCGCCCTCGCGGCCCTGTGCTACGCGGAGTTCGCCTCCACTGTGCCGGTCGCCGGGTCCGCGTACACCTTCTCCTTCGCCACTCTCGGCGAACTGCCCGCCTGGATCATCGGGTGGGACCTCGTGCTCGAACTCGCGCTGGGATGCGCGGTGGTGTCGGTCGGCTGGTCCGGCTACATCCGCTCGCTGATGGACAACTGGGGCTGGCAGCTGCCGACCGCCCTGTCCGGCAGCACGGACACCACGTTCCACTTCGACCTGCTGGCCTTCCTGCTGGTCCTCGTGCTGACCGGCATCCTGGTGGCCGGCATGAAGCTGTCGGCCCGCGTGACCTCCGTGATCGTGGCCATCAAGGTGGCCGTGGTGCTCGTCGTCATCGTCGCCGGAGCGTTCTTCGTCAAGGCCGACAACTACAAGCCGTTCATCCCGCCCTCCAAGGAGGTGACCGGGACGGGGGCCGGCCTCGGGGCGCCGCTCATCCAGCTGATGACCGGTTTCCAGCCCGCACAGTTCGGCGTCATGGGCATCTTCACCGCGGCCGCCGTGGTCTTCTTCGCCTACATCGGCTTCGACATCGTCGCCACGGCCGCCGAGGAGACCCGCAACCCCCAGCGGGACGTGCCGCGCGGCATCCTCGGGTCGCTGCTCATCTGCACCATCTTGTACGTCGCGGTCTCCGTCGTCGTCACCGGCATGCAGAAGTACACCGAACTGTCCGTCGACGCCCCGCTCGCCGACGCGTTCAAGTCGGTCGGCCACCCCTTCTGGGCCGGGCTGATCAGCTTCGGCGCCGCGGTCGGCCTGACGACCGTGTGCATGATCCTGCTGCTCGGCCAGAGCCGGGTGTTCTTCGCGATGAGCCGCGACGGCCTGCTGCCGCGCTTCTTCTCCCGCGTCCACCCCAAGGCGGGCACGCCGTACCGCTCGATCCTGCTGCTCGGCAGTGTCGTCGCGGTCGTCGCGGGGTGCACCAGCATCGCGGAACTGGCCGAGCTGGTGAACATCGGCACGCTCTTCGCGTTCATCGTCGTCGCGATCGGCGTGGTCGTGCTCCGCCGCACCCGCCCCGACCTGCCGCGGTCCTTCCGGACCCCGTGGGTGCCGTGGGTGCCGCTGGTGTCGGTGCTGGCCACCTTCTGGCTGATGCTCAACCTGCCCGCCGAGACCTGGCTCCGGTTCGCGATCTGGATGGCGCTGGGCTTCGTCGTGTACTTCGCCTACGGACACCGGCACAGCCGGCTGCGCGGGCCGCAGCCGGACCGCCGCGGGGCGAGCTGACCGCGACCAGGGGTCCCGCGGAGGTGGGGTAGCTTGGGGCGCGTGCCCAGCCGTCCCGAGAACGCCCCTCCCGCCGCGCGGGCACGGGCCTTCCCGGGCGACAGGTTCTGGCTGCCGCTGATCCCGCTGCTGACGGTCCTGGCCGCCCTGGTGCACCTGCCGTCCTTCCTGCGCCCGGTCTGGAACCCCGACGAGGGCTTCCTCGCCACGCAGGCCCGGATGCTGGCCGCCGGCGGGGTCCTGTACGACACCGTCGTCGACCGCAAGCCCCCGCTGCTGCCGTGGCTCTACCAGGGCGCCTTCGCGCTCTTCGGCGACGACTCGCTCTTGCCGCTGCGCTGCGCCGCCGTCGTCGCCCACGTCGTCACGGCAGCGCTGCTGGCCGCCCTCGCCCGTCGCCGCTGGGGCGACCGGTGGGCGGCGGCGGCCGGCGCGGCCTCCGTGCTGCTGTCCGTCGGCCTCGCGCCCGAGGACACCCAGGCGGCCAGCTTCGAGGTCTTCACGCTGCCGTGGACCGCTGCCGCCGTGCTGCTGGCCGACCGGCGACGGTGGGGCATGGCGGGGCTCGCGGTGGCCGGGGCGGCCCTCACCAAGCAGACGGGGGCCGTGGTGCTGCTGCCCGTCGCCTGGTCGCTCTGGCGGGCCGGGCGGCAGGCGCCGTCCTCCACGGGGCTGACGCTGCGCGCGCTCACCCCGTCCTGGGCCGCGGGGCGCGGCGACGGCACGGTGCTGCGGGCGGCGGCCGGCTCCGGCCCCCTGCCGCGCCCGGGCCGCGGTGCCGCCGTGGGGGGCGCCTCCGGCACGTACGCCGCCGGTGCGGGAGGCGGCTGGGGACGGCTGCTGGCGGGATGCGTGCTGCCCGTCGCGGTGGTCGCGGCGGCGACCGGCCCGCGGAACTTCGCCTTCTGGACGGCCACCGGCTCCAGCACCTACATGTCACCGCAGGGCGCCTGGCTCCTCGGCGCGGGGCGCGGGGTCGGCAACGCCGCGATCCTGCTGGCCGCCGGGGCCGGCCTGCTGGTGCCCGCGCTGTGGTGGGCGGCACGACGGCGGCCCTTCGCCGACGCGGACCTGTGGGTGTGGCTCGCGGCGTCGGTCTGCGCGGTCGTCGCGGGCTTCCAGTTCTACGGCCACTACTACCTGCAACTGCTGCCCCCGCTGGTGCTCATCGGCATCGCCGCGGTGCGCCGGCTGCCCTCCGGGGGCCCGGCCCGCCGTGTCGCCGCGGCCTGGACGCTGCTGGCGGCGGCCGCCTTCACCGCCTGGGGACTTCTCGCGCCCCGCGCCGAAGCGGACCACGCCCAGGCGGTCGCGGCGGCGGTCCGTGCCCGCAGCGACCCGCAGGACACCGTCCTGCTGTGGGGCATGCACCCCGAGCAGTACTGGCTCGCCGACCGCGCCCCCGCCGGCCGGTACCTCACCGCGGGCTTCCTCACCAACTTCAGCGGCGGCCGCGGCGGCGCCCGGGTCGGCGCCCGCTACGCCGTCCCCGGCGCATGGCACGTCCTGCGCGAGGAGTTCGCCTCGGCGCGCCCCGCCTTGGTCGTGGACGACTCACGCGGCGCCCCGTACGGGGCCGCCGCCGTCCCCGAGTTCCGCGACCTCCTCGCGCGGGGCAGCTACACCCGGGTGGGGACGGTGGACGGAGCGGTGCTGTACGCGCCCGGCGGCCACGGCTAGAGCCACCACGGACCGCGGGCCGGAACGCGGTGGCATCGCGCCGGTGCGACCGTACGGACCGGCACCCGTGGACACCCGCCGTCCTCCCTGCCCCTGCCGCGGTCGTGCCGTCCTCGACGCCGAGGACGGGTGACCCGGCACGTGTGCCGTCTGCCCGGTGTGCCACGGGGAGGACGGCCCGGAGCGTCTGCGCCGGCCCTACCGGCGGAGTTGCCCGCATCGCGTCCGGTCGTCGGGAGGGGACGAGGCGCAGCGGAATGTCCGTGCCACGGTGCCTGCGACCAGTACGGAAGGCGATGCGCGCGGCCCCGACCGGCGCCCGGTCGATCCGGCCGTGGACGTGTTCGAGGAACGGACGGACGCCGCGCCTCGCCCCCCTGCCCGACGACCGGACGGCGGAGCTTGTGCCAGTGGCCGCCGTCCTTCTGGAGGCGCCCCGAGGAGCCGGAGCCCGAAGCGCCGGCACGCGTGGTGATCGGCGTCGGCCCGGTCCGCGACGAGCGCGACCTGCACGCCGTCTTGAAGCGCGAACTCGGCTCCCCCTCGTTCTACGGCATGAACGGGGCCGCATTCCGGGACGCGATCGGCGGCAGCCGCGCTCGACGCCCAACTCGCCGGTACGGGCAGACGTCTGCGGGCTTCAGTGCGATCCACGCCCCCGTAGCGCGGCGGCTACGCGCGCACCGACCGCGGTCCCGCCACCGCGGCGCCGTGCGCGGTCACGCGCTCGCGCAGTTCGCGGTCGGCCGTGACGACGAGGCAGGGCCGGTCCGGCGGCCGGCGGTCCGCGACGAGCTCCACGATCCGGTCGTCGCCGGGGCCGGGGGCGGCCTCGACCCGGACGCCGGGGACCGAGGCCACGGTACGGGCCGCGCCCTCCACCACGAGCAGCAGCTCCAGCGGCGGCTCCCGGGCCCAGTCCGGCACGTCCGGCCGCTGCGGGAGTCCTGTCGCCGCGAGGGGGGCGAGGGCGTCCCGCAGCCGCTCGGTCGCCCCGCGCCGGTCCCGCCACCAGCCGTCGGGCACCGAGCCCACGACGTTGGCCGCGTCGACCACGATCAGGGGGACGGGAATGCCGTTCACACCCACCAGCCTGGCACAGCGCCCCGGGGAGGCGGCCCCTCCTTCCGCCGGGATGCCCCCCGCCCGCATCCGGGCACCGGGGCCGGTGGTAGAAAGGCCCGGTGAAGCAGACGAAGTCCAAGCTCTTGCGCTCGTACGCCGCGACCGCGGTCGTCCTGGTCGTGGTGTTCGGCGGGTCGGCCGTCATCGGGGCGCACGTGCGCGGTGAGAAGGAGCACACGGCCAAGGCGCCGACGGGTGCCGCCGGTGAGGACGGCCTGGACGTGCCGGTGCGGCCGAGCGTGCTGCCGGTGACGCTGACCGTGTACGAGGACCTGCGCGCCCCGGAGTCCAAGGCGTTCGCCGCCGAGTTCGCGGACACCTTCACGCAGCTGCTCGCCTCGGGGCAGGTCCAGATCGACTACCGCCTGGTGAGGCCCTCCGACACCGTGAACGGCGGCCAGGGCGGCCTTGCCGCGGCCAACGCGGCCGCGTGCGCCCAGGACCAGGGCCGTTTCACGCAGTTCGTGGACGCGCTGTGGGCCGTGCAGCCCGCCGACGTCCAGGACGACGCCCTCAACAACGAGAAGCTGCTCAAGGCCGTCTCGAGGACGACCGGCAGGATCGACGAGGGCAGGTTCGTGCCGTGCCTGGAGGAACGCGACCACTACGCCTGGGTGAAGAAGTCCCAGCGGCAGTTCGCCGAGGCCGGGTTCACCGCGGCGCCGGTCGTGCAGGTCAACGGTGAGACCGTCACCGCCCCGACGGGCGGCGCGGGCGGGCTGACGCCGGCGCGGCTGCGCGGTCTGGTGAAGAAGGCCGTGGCCCTGGCGGTCCGTCAGGCCGTGAGCCCCAGTCCGAGTTCGTCGGCGAGCCCGACGGACGGTGCGACCGCAGGCAGCACGCCGACGGGCACCCCGTCGGCCACCGCCACGGACACCGCGGGCATCGGGGTGGATCCGTCCGCGACGACGGGCGAGAGCGTCACTCCGGTCGGCTGATCGCGCGCACTCTTACCCCATTTCGCAGCTTTTCCTATGAAATGGGGTAAGGGGGGCATGTGGCATCCGATTCAGAGGAGTGGTGCGCATGTCCACGCCGGTGTTCGTCGACGTCGAGCCGCGGCCCGGCTGCGGGTGCGAGGACTGCGCCCGCGCACGGTTGATCGAGGTGACGGCGCGCAGGTCACGGGGGTCCATGGGCCCGCGGGCGGCACCTGTGGCGGTGGCGGTGGTGGCCGCCGCGGGCGCGGTCGCCGCGGTCCCCGGCGTCACCGTCGCGGCCCCGGCACCCGGGAACCGCGTCGAGGCGGGGCACGAACTCGCCGCCGCGCCGCAGCGCCTGTCGGGCAATGAGATCCTGGACCGGGCCCAGACCTGGGTGGACGCCGAAGTCCCGTACCGGATGGACGAGTACTGGAGCGACGGCTACCGGCAGGACTGCTCCGGCTTCGTCTCGATGGCCTGGGGCCTGAACCGCAGCGAGTGGACCGGCAGTCTGCCCCGCTTCGCCTACCGCATCGGCGTCGACGATCTCGAGCCCGGCGACATCCTGCTCTACCAGAGCCGCAGGAGCCCCCACGGCGGCTCTCACGTGCGGATCTTCGCCGGCTGGGCGGACGACGAGCACACCGCCTACAACGCCTATGAGCAGGCTCCGCCGCACACCCAGATGTCCGAGATCCCGCTGCCGCCGGACTCCGGCTACCGGCCCTACCGCTACAAGTACCTGAGCGACGGCGGGGACTCCGGCGGCGACCTGTTCGACGACTTCCCCGGGAGCTGGTCGTTCGGCGCCGGAAGCTCCAACCGCAACGTCACCCGGCTCGGCCGGATGCTGCGGACGCGCGGCGGCGGTCCGTACTACCGCTCCGGGCCCGGCCCCCGCTGGGGCGCGGCGGACCAGCGCGCCACCCGCGCCTTCCAGCGGGCGCAGGGCTGGAAGGGACCGGCCGCCAACGGCATCCCCGGCCCGACGACATGGCGCTACCTCGTCGACGGCAAGGGGGCGAACATCGGGCAGGGACCGGCGGCCCCGGCGGACCCCGCGGCCCCCGGCAGCACGGCCCCGGCTCCCGCCGGCACGGCGGCAGGCGCCGCCCCCACCGCCTACCCCGGACCCGGGACCTTCCGCCCCGGACAGTCCGACCCCCGCGTCCTGCTGCTGGGCCGGCAACTGGTCGCCAAGGGCTTCGGCAGGTACTACCGGTCCGGCCCGGGCCCCCGCTGGGGGGAGGCCGACCGGCGCGCCGTCGAGGCGTTCCAGCGCGCACAGGGATGGTCGGGCCGTGAGGCCGACGGCCATCCCGGACCCGAGACCTGGAGGCGACTGTTCTCGTGACCACCACCGACACGACGCCGTTCCCCGCGGTGAACCCCCCGGTGCCGCTGATCCCGGCGCCGTCCCCCACGCCGCACCTCTCCCCGGCCGGGTTCCCCCCGCCGAGCACGGACACCGAGGGCGCGGAGCGCCCGGGACGCTGCCTGCCGGGTGTTCCGGCGCTGGCCGTCGCCTGCGCCGCGGCGATCGCGGCGGCGGTCGTGCCGCTGCGCTTCGGCGGAGACCCGCACTCGCTGGGCTACGTGGCGACCGTCCTCCTCGCGGCACTCGCCGCCTTCGCCGCGCTCGGCCTGGCGCGCGGCCGCTCCGGCTCCGTGTGGGTGCTCACCCGGCACGGCGCCTACCGCGGCACCGTACGCCGCACCGGGCTGCTGTGGATGAACCCGCTGCTGCCGCGGCGGCGGGTGGACACCACCGTCCGGCACTGGCGCGGCAGCCCCGTGGAGGCCACCGACGCGGCCGGTACGCCGGTGCTCGTCACCGTCCTGCTGGTGTGGCGGGTGCGCGACACCGCCCGTGCCTGCTTCGCCGTAGAGGACCACGTACGCTTCCTGCGCGAGCAGACCGAGGCCGCCGTCACCCGCTGCGCGTCCCGGCTGCCCGCCGACGACTTCCGCGGCACCGGCCCCACCCTGCGCGACGTGGACATCCTCGCCGAGGAGCTCACCCGCGTGCTCGCGCGCGACCTGCGCCCCGCGGGCGTCGAGGTCTTCTCCGCACAGCCCGTGCGCGTCGCCTACGCGCCCTCCGTCGAGCCCGCGATGCAGCGGGCCCGGCTGGCGGCCCTGGACGCCCGGCACCGCCGCGCCGTCCTGGAGGACGTGCTGACGGCCGTGGACGACACCGTGCGCGGTCTCACCGAGCGCGGCCTGGTGGAGCTCGACGACTACGAACGCCGGGCCCTGGTGCGGGATCTGACGGTCGCGTACGCGAAGTAGCCGGCCGCCGTGCCGCGACGTACAAGGCGAAGGGCCGCCCGGGCAGGAAACCCGGGCGGCCCTTCGGCCGTACCGCGACGCTACGCCGGGACGCTCGCGACGCCCGGGGCGAGGAACGGCTTGCCGTTCACCCGTCGGGAGACGCCCTCACGGTCCAGGTACGGCGTGATGCCGCCCAGGTGGAAGGGCCAGCCGGCGCCGGTGATCAGGCACAGGTCGATGTCCTGCGCCTCGGCGACGACGCCCTCCTCCAGCATGATGCCGATCTCCTGCGCGACGGCGTCCAGGACCCGGGCACGCACCTGGTCCTCCGTCAGGACGGTGTCGCCCTGCACCAGGAGCGCGGCGACCTCGGGGTCCAGCTCCGGCTTGAAGCCGTTCTCGGCGGAGTAGACGTAGAAGCCGCGCTTGCCCGCCTTGACGACGGCCGCCAGGTTCGGGGAGACCTTGAATCGGTCGGGGAAGGCGCGGTGCAGCGTCTCGGAGACGTGCAGACCGATGGCCGGGCCGACCAGTTCCAGCAGCACCAGCGGGGACATCGGCAGACCGAGCGGCTCGATGGCCTTCTCCGCGGTCTCGACCGGGGTGCCCTCGTCGATGACGTTCTGGATCTCGCCCATGAAGCGGGTCAGGATCCGGTTGACGACGAACGCCGGGGCGTCCTTGGTGAGGACCGCGGTCTTCTTCAGCTTCTTCGCCACGGCGAACGCGGTGGCCAGCGACGCGTCGTCGGTCTGCTCGCCGCGCACGATCTCCAGCAGCGGCAGCACCGCGACCGGGTTGAAGAAGTGGAAGCCGACGACCCGCTCCGGGTGCTGCAGCTTGGAGGCCATCTCGCTCACCGACAGGGAGGAGGTGTTGGTGGCCAGGATCGTCTCCGGCTTCACCACCGCCTCGACCTCGGCGAACACCTGCTGCTTGACGCCGATCTCCTCGAAGACCGCCTCGATGACGAAGTCCGCGTCGCCGAAGGCGGCGGCCTTGTCGAGGGAGCCGGACACCAGGGCCTTGAGGCGGTTCGCCTTGTCCTGGTGGACGCGGCCCTTGAGCAGCAGCTTGTCGATCTCGCCGTGGACGTAGCCGACGCCCTTGTCCACGCGCTCCTGGTCGATGTCGGTGAGGACCACCGGCACCTCCAGGCGGCGCGCGAAGAGCAGCGCCAGCTGGGAGGCCATCAGACCGGCGCCGACGACGCCCACTTTGGTCACCGGGCGGGCCAGGTTCTTGTCCGGGGCGCCGGCCGGGCGCTTGGCGCGCTTCTGCACCAGGTTGAAGGCGTAGATGCCGGAGCGCAGCTCGCCGCCCATGATGAGGTCCGCCAGGGCCTCGTCCTCGGCGTCGAAACCGGCCGACAGGTCGCCGTCCTTGGCGGCGGCGATGATGTCCAGCGCGCGGTACGCGGCCGGAGCGGCGCCGTGCACCTTGGAGTCGGCGAAGGCGCGGCCCTTGGCGACGGCCTCGTCCCATGCCGCGCCGCGGTCCACCTCGGGGCGGATGATCTGGATCTCGCCCTTGAGGACGGCGGAGGTCCAGAAGAGCGACTGCTCCAGGAAGTCCGCGCCCTCGAACAGCGCGTCGGCGATGCCGAGGTCGTAGACCTGACCGCCCTTCAGCTGCTTGTTCTGGTTGAGCGAGTTCTCGATGATGACGCTCACCGCGCGCTCGGCGCCGATGAGGTTCGGCAGCAGCGCGCAGCCGCCCCAGCCCGGGACCAGGCCCAGGAAGACCTCGGGGAGGGAGAACGCCGGGACGGAAGAGGAGACCGTGCGGTACGAGCAGTGCAGGCCGACCTCGACACCGCCGCCCATGGCCGCGCCGTTGTAGTACGCGAACGTCGGCACCGCGAGGCCCTGCAGGCGGCGGAAGACGTCGTGGCCGCCCTTGCCGATGGCCAGCGCGTCCTCGCGGCGGCCCAGCAGCTCGACGCCCTTGAGGTCGGCGCCCACCGCGAAGATGAACGGCTTGCCGGTGACGCCGACACCGACGATCTCGCCGTCCGCGGCCTCCTTCTCGACCTGGTCGAGGGCGGCGCTCAGGTTCGCCAGCGACTGCGGGCCGAAGGTGGTCGGCTTGGTGTGGTCCAGGCCGTTGTCCAGGGTGATGAGCGCGAAGCGCCCGGCGTCCTGGGGGAGGTCGAGGTGGCGCACGTGCGCCTGCGTCACGACCTCGTCGGGGAACAGCTCGGCCGCTCCCTTGAGGAGCTCGGCGGTGGTGGTCACTTGCTGCCTCCGTCGAAGTGCGGGTTCTCCCAGATCACGGTGCCGCCCATGCCGAAACCGACGCACATGGTGGTCAGGCCGTAGCGGACGTGCGGCTGCTCCTCGAACTGGCGGGCCAGCTGCGTCATCAGACGGACGCCGGAGGAGGCCAGCGGGTGGCCGAACGCGATGGCGCCGCCGTACTGGTTGACGCGCGCGTCGTCGTCGGCGATGCCGTAGTGGTCGAGGAACGACAGCACCTGCACGGCGAACGCCTCGTTGACCTCGAACAGGCCGATGTCGGAGATCGACAGGCCCGCCTTGGCGAGCGCCTTCTCCGTCGCCGGGATCGGGCCGACGCCCATCACCTCGGGCTCGACGCCCACGAAGGCGTAGGAGACCAGGCGCATCTTCACCGGGAGGCCCAGCTCCTGGGCGACGTCCTCGGCGGCGATCAGGGAAGCCGTGGCACCGTCGTTCAGACCCGCCGAGTTGCCCGCGGTCACGTTGCCGTGGGCGCGGAACGGGGTCTTGAGGCCGGCCAGGTTCTCCAGCGTGGTGCCCGGGCGCATCGGCTCGTCCGTCGTCGCCAGGCCCCAGCCGGTCTCGCCGCCCTCGGGGGAGGTGCGGCGCACCGAGATCGGCACCAGGTCCTGCTGAATCCTGCCGTTCGCGTACGCCTTCGCGGCCTTCTCCTGGCTGCGGACCGCGTACGCGTCGGCGCGCTGCTTGGTCAGGTGCGGGAAGCGGTCGTGCAGGTTCTCCGCCGTCATGCCCATGAACAGGGCGGAGTCGTCGACCAGCTTCTCGGAGACGAAGCGCGGGTTGGGGTCCACGCCCTCGCCCATCGGGTGCCGGCCCATGTGCTCCACGCCGCCCGCGACCGCCACGTCGTACGCGCCGAAGGCGACACCGCCGGCGACGCTGGTCACCGCGGTCATCGCGCCCGCGCACATGCGGTCGATCGAGAACCCGGGCACCGACTTGGGCAGCCCGGCCAGGATCGCGGCCGTACGGCCCAGGGTCAGGCCCTGGTCGCCGATCTGGGTGGTCGCGGCGATCGCGACTTCGTCGATCCGCTCCGGGGACAGGGCGGGGTTGCGCCGCAGCAGCTCCCGGATGGACTTGATCACCAGGTCGTCGGCACGGGTCTCGTGGTAGATGCCCTTCGGGCCCGCCTTGCCGAACGGGGTGCGGACGCCGTCGACGAAGACGACGTCCCTAGCGGTACGAGGCACGTTGGCTCTCCTCAGGATGCGGGTTCGCTTGCCGCGGGCAGAAGACGGCGGCTCCGGAGTCCATGCTACTCATCGGTAACCGATGTGCCCAGTGCGGGTGTGGGGGGTCACACGTCGTGTCTTCTCCCACCCTCCCGCCCGAGCGCCCGGCGCGGGCGGTCACCCCGACGCGCGTTTCGTGGGGTGCCGGGGTCGGGACCTCCGGGGCTGGGCATTCTGGACAGCACATTTAGGTGCCTCAAGCGCTCTCATCTGATCACCCCGGGTCATGCACCCACATGTGCCCCACAGTCCAGAACACCCACCCTCCCCCAGCCTCCGGCCGGGGGGCCCCAACTCCCCCGTCCCCTCCGTCTCGTATCGCGCCTGATCCCCGGAGGATGGGTAGAGACGGCACCGTGCTCGGGCCCTTCGCCGGCGCGGCGCCGTCCAGGGGCGCAGTCGGCACTGGTGGAGGGTGTGGCGGGGGGCCACCGCTGGGGCACCTCCCAGCGGTAGCTGCGGGAGGACCCCGGCGCGGCACCGACCGCCACGCGAACAGAGCGCAGGGCCCGCACTTACCGCGCCGGGCTGGGGCGGGGAAAGAACCTCAACCGGGATGCGCGGCGAGCGCTCCCGTGAGGATCGGGGTGGTGAGCTCGACCTGCCACGGCCGCGCCCCCGCCTCCGCGAGGAACGCGGACACCGCCTCCGGCGTACGGTCCCGCGGCGGCGCCCAGCACAGGCGCCGCACGGTGTCCGGGGTGATGAGGTTCTCCTGCGGCAGATTGAGCTGCTCCGCGAGTTCGGAGACCGCCGCTCGGGCCGCCGAGAGCCGGGCCGCGGCGACCGGGTCCTTGTCGGCCCAGGCGCGCGGCGGCGGGGGGCCGGTGAAGGCGGGGCCCGGCTGGGGGAGCTCGCGTTCGGGGATGAGGCGGGCGTGGTCGATCGCGGCCTGCCACTGCTCCAGTTGGCGCCGCCCCATGCGGTGCCCGAAGCCGGGCAGCGCCGCGAGCGCGTGCGCGTTCGGGGTGGCGTCGAGGGCCGCGGTGACGATCGCCGCGTCGGTGAGGACGCGGCCGGGGGAGACGTCGCGCTCGCGGGCGAGCCGGTCGCGCAGGTTCCACAGTTCGCGGACGACGGCCATCTGACGGCGGCGGCGCACCTTGTGCATGCCGGAGGTCCGGCGCCAGGGGTCGACCCGGGGCGGGGGCGGCGGGGCGGCGGCGATGGCCTCGAACTCCTGCATCGCCCAGTCCAGCTTGCCCTGCTCGCGCAGTTCCTCCTCCAGCGCGTCGCGGAGGTCGACCAGCAGCTCGACGTCGAGCGCGGCGTAGCGCAGCCACGGCTCGGGCAGCGGCCGGGTGGACCAGTCGACCGCCGAGTGCCCCTTCTCCAGGGCGAAGCCGAGGACGTTCTCGACCATCGCGCCGAGTCCGACCCGGGCGAATCCGGCGAGCCGTCCGGCGAGCTCGGTGTCGAACAGTCGCGTGGGCCGCATGCCCGCCTCGTCGAGGCAGGGCAGGTCCTGCGTCGCGGCGTGGAGCACCCATTCGGTGTCGCCCAGTGCCTCGCTCAGCGCCGACAGGTCGGGGCAGGCGACGGGGTCGATCAGCGCGGTCCCTGCTCCGGTGCGGCGCAGCTGGACCAGGTAGGCCCGCTGTCCGTAGCGGTAACCGGATGCGCGCTCGGCGTCGACGGCGACAGGTCCGGAGCCCGCGGCGAAGGCCGATACGACGTCGGCGAAGGCCTCCGGGCTGGCGGTCACCGGCGGGATTCCCTCGCGCGGGTCCAGCAGCGGGACCGGCGCCGGTGGTGCTTCTGTTGCGGTCTCTCGGGCGTCGGTCACCAGTCAAGAGTATCCGTGTACGGCGGGCGCCCCCCCCCCCCCCCCGGCGGCGGGGGGGGGCCCCGGGGGGGGGCGGGCTTGTAATTGTTTATTTACGGGAGCCACCCCGACACCACCCAAACCGACCCCG